>DASTHD010000054.1:0-20155 GCA_035605555.1 Gaiellaceae bacterium | reverse complement strand
TCGCCGCAGAGCTTCGTCGACGGCCTCACCACCGCGACGTGGGTGGGCGCCGCGGTCGTCGGAGCCGGTGCGGTGATCTCGCTCGCGATCCCGCGGCTTCGGCCGGCGGAGGAGCGGGCCGAGGCCGAGATGGCGCTGGATCCTGCGGCTTAGCGGGTCTGGACGGGTATGACGAGGGCGTAGCCCTCCGAGAGGAACGGCACCCGGTCGACGAGAGTCATGATCTCGTCGGCCGGGAACGTTCCCTCCTCCGTCACGACCTCGGTGACGAGGTCGGCGGGAACGAGCTCGAAGAGCGAGCGTTCGATGTCCGCGAGCTCCGGCGCCTGGGTGCTCGGCACCGGCGCGAGCTTGATCACCTCGGCAGCCACCACGATCGGGATGCCGGCCTCGCCCGCTGCCCTCGCGAGCGGGATCGTCCCGACCTTGTTGCAGATCCAGCCGTCCCGGAAGACCGTGTCGGCGCCGATCAGCAGCATCGACGCCTCCTTGACCCGGGCCGGCGCGTCGGCGTCCTCCACGAGCTCGGTGTCGAGGCCCGCCTCCCGAAGCTCCTCCACGAAGGCCCGCCCCTCGCCGACCGGCTCGGAGACGGTGCAGATGATCTTCGCCGGCTCGGTTTGCTGGACGGCCTCGCGGACGGTGCCCGAGGCGGAGTGCGTGATCACGGTGGCGCCGTTCAGGCGCTCGCGGAGCTGAATCGTGATCGAGGCGGCGGCGCGGCGACGTGCGTCGTCGAGCGCCTGTGCCTCCTCCTGGATTACCCGCCTGAGGTCATCCAGCTCGAGGTGGCTCTCGTGGCCCGCCGCAGCCAGTACCCGGCCGACGGCTCCGGCGACAGCTCCGACGCCCGGCCGGCTCGTCGCCAGCTGGCGTCCTGCCTCCTTGAGGCTCTCGAGCAGGTCCTCGCAACTCGCCGCCTCTTGCTCGGCCAGCTCGGCCAGCGTCTCGACCGCCCGGCGCGCCATCCAGCTCGCCCCGTGCGACCGGTCGTCGCGCAGCTCCTGGACTCTCTCGGCGAGGGCGGCGTTCACAGGTTGTCCAATTGTAGGCTCGGCGCGATGCCGCCGGAGATCTCGGTCGTGGTGACCCTCTACAACGAGGACAGAACGGCGGGTGAAGTCGTCCGCCGGACGGTGGGCGCGCTCGAGCGATTGGGGCGGCCGTGGGAGCTGATTCTGGTGGACGACGGCTCCACCGACGCCACGTGGTCCGCGGTCGAAAGCGCCCACGCCGCGGACGACCGGATCCGAGGCGTCAAGCTGAAGCGGAACTTCGGCCAACACCCCGCGATGCACGCCGGTTTGGTGCGGGCCGAGGGCGACGTCCTCGTGACGATGGACGGCGACCTGCAGAACGCCCCCGAGGACATCCCGCGGCTCGTCGCGGCCGTCGAGGCCGGGTCCGACGTGGCCAGCGGGCGTCGCGCGGCCCGACGCGACTCCTGGGGCCGCACGCTGCCTTCGCTGATGGTGAACGGCATGCTCCGCCGCTTCACGGGCGTCGCGATCTCCGACTTCGGCTGTTCGTTCAACGCCTATCGTCGCTCGGCGATCGAGCCGGCGCTCGGGTCAATCGGGAAGCAGAAGTTCACGAAGGCGCTCGTCCTCTCGACCGGAGCGAGCGTCGTCGAGGTCGACGTCCAACACGCCCCGCGACACGGCAACTCGCGCTACTCGCCGCTTCGGCTGACGAGGCTCGCGCTCCACGTCCTGGCCGGGTTCTGGCCGCAGCCGATCCAGTGGATCGGGCTCACGCTGGGCACTCTCTGCACGCTCGCGGCGATCGTCCTCGGCGTCTACGGCGTCGTCTACTGGATCGCCGAGTCGAACTTCCCGGGACCGCTGTTCGGCGGCGTCGGCGTCATCTTCGTCCTCGGCGTCCAGGGGTTCATCCTGGCGCTCGTCGGGGAATATCTCGCCCGGATCCAGCGCGATGTGGAAGGACGTCCCCTGTACACGGTCGACCGAGAGCTCTAGCCGCCTCTAGGGTTCCGGCGTGGCGAAGCGGATCCTGGTCACCGGCGGCGCCGGGTTCATCTCGTCGGCGTTCGTGCGGCACCTGCTCCGCGCGACCCCGCACGAGGTGGTCTCGCTCGATGCTCTGACCTACGCCGGGAACCTCGAGAACCTCTCGGACATCCGCTCGCACGAGCGGCTTTCGTTCGTCCCCGGCGACATTCGCGATGAGGCGCTCGTCCGGTCGGTCGTCGCCTCCGTGGACGTGATCGTCAACGCCGCCGCCGAGTCGCACGTCGAGAAGTCGATCGTCGAGGGGGCGTCGGAGTTCGTCGCGACGAACGTGGAGGGGACGCGGGTGCTGCTCGACGCAATCCGCGAGGTGCCGGTGGAGCGGTTCATCCTGATCTCGTCGAGCGAGGTCTACGGGACCGCCGAGACCGAGCCGATGGACGAGACCCACCCGCTCAACCCGAGGAGCCCGTACGCGGCCACGAAGGCGGGCGCCGATCGCCTCGCCTACAGCTACCACGCAACCTACGAGCTGCCGATCGTGATCGTCCGGCCGTTCAACAACTACGGGCCGCGGCAGCACCCGGAGAAGGTGATTCCGCGCTTCATCCTCCAGGCGCTCCACGACGAGCCCCTCACCGTCCACGGCGACGGCCGCGCGAGCCGCGACTGGCTCTACGTCCAGGACGACGCCGAGGCGATCGAGGCCGTGATCGACGCCGACCTGGACTCCATCGCTGGCGAGGTGATCAACCTCGCCACCGGTGTGGACGTCACTGTCGACCGCATCGCCGAGCTCGTGCTCGAGCTGCTCGAGAAGCCGCTGTCGTTGAAGGCGCACGTCGAGGAGCGCCCCGGACAGGTGCGGCGCCACCTCGGCTCGACCGACAAGGCCGAACGCCTGCTCGGGTGGAGGGCACGGACGAGCCTCGAGGCGGGGCTCGAACGTACGGTCCAGTGGTATCGCGAGAATGAGGCCTGGTGGCGGGCGGTTCGGGCCTCTCCGGCAAGCGTCTCCTCGTCCTAGGGGCGGGGCCGGCACAGCTCGGGCTGCTCGAGGCGGCACGCGACGCCGGCGTCTTCACGATCGCAGTCGACCGCGACCCGGGCGCTCCCGGGATGGCGCTCGCCGACCGGCGCGCGATCCTCTCGGCCGAGGACGAGCTCGGGATCGCCCGGCTCGCGGAGGCCGAGCGGGTCGAGGGCGTGATCGCCCCGGGGATCGACTGGCCCGTCGGGATCGCCGCCAGGGTCGCCGCCAGACGAGGACTGCCGCACCCGCTGGAGCCTTCGAGCGCCGCGCTCGCCGTCTCGAAGCTGCGGCAGCGCGAGCGCTTCGAGGCCGAGCGCGTGCCGCAGCCGCGCTGGCGTGTGGTGACCGGGCCGGAGGACGACTTGCCGGTGCCGTGCGTCGTCAAGGCGCCGGACCGCCAGGGGCAGCGCGGCCTGTCGCTCGTGCGGGACGACGGGGAGCTCCGCCCGGCTATCGCACAGGCGATCGAGGCTGCGCGGAACGGCCAGGTCCTCGTGGAGGAGCTCGTCGAGGGGCTGGAGCTGACCGTGAACGCCTTCTCCGTCGAGGGCGAGTTCGCACTGCTGACCGTCACCGACCGGATCACGGCGGAGGCGCCGGCATTCGGCGTCGCGCTGGCACACGTCTGGCCGGCGGAAGACGCCGCCGCGCAGGCCGCCGGCGTCGCCCGGCGCGCGGTTGAGGCCCTCGGGATCAGGAACGGTCCGACCTACACGCAGATCCGCCTCGGCCGCGACGGCCCGAAGGTGATGGAGGTCGCAGCTCGCCTCGGCGGTGGCCACGACGCGGAGCTCTGTCAGGCGGCGCTCGGGATCGACCTGAACCGGCTCGCGCTCTGCGCCGCGCTCGGCGAGCCGGTCGAGGCACCCTCGCCGGAGCCGCGGGTCGGCGGCGCCACGACGGTCTTCCTCGTCGCGCCGCCGGGTGAGCTCCAGGCGCCGCCGGCGGTGGACGAGGCCGGCGCCGCCGAGGGCGTGCTGGCGGTGCGCGTCTACCGGCGGCCCGGGTTCCGGTTCGGGGAGCTACGCACCGGCGCAGACCGCGCCGGGGCGGTCCTGGCCGTGGGAGACAGTCGCGCGGAGGCCTGGGAACGGGCGAGGGCCGCGGCGGCTCTCATACGCTTCCACACCGATGCCGCTCTCGTCTGACGCCCGCCGTACGCGGCGCGAGACCATGCTCGGCTTCCAGCCGCCGGCTGTCGGCGAGGAGGAGATCGAGGCCGTCGCCGACGCGATCCGCTCGGGCTGGCTGACCACCGGCCCGCGCGCCGCCGAGCTGGAGGAGCGGCTCGCCGAGTACCTCGAGGCGAATCACGTTCTCGCCGTCAGCTCGGGGACCGCGGCGCTTCACGTCACGCTGGTCGCGCTCGGCGTTGGGCCCGGCGACGAGGTGATCACGAGCCCGATCACCTGGCCGGCGACGGCGAACGTGATCGTCCACAGCGGCGCGACTCCCGTCTTCGCCGACGTCCGTGACGGCGACCTCAACATCGACCCGGAGCGCGCCGCCGAAGCGGTGACCGAGCGGACGAAGGCGATCATCCCCGTCCATCTCGCCGGGCAGCCGGCCGACCTCGACCCGCTGTGGGCGCTCGGCCCGTTCGTGGTGGAGGATGCGGCGCACGCGCTCGAGAGCGCGTACCGCGGCCGGAAGCTTGGCGGGCTCTCGACCGCGACCTGCTTCTCGCTCTACGCCACGAAGAACCTCGCGGCGGGTGAGGGCGGGCTCGTGGCGACGAACGACGACGCCCTCGCCGCGCAACTGGGCGCCCTCCTGCTGATGCGCCGCTCGGACGGCTCGCTCTACGACTTCGCCGTCCCGGGCTACAAGGCGAACCTCTCCGACGTGCTGGCCGCGATCGCGCTGGTCCAGCTCGACAAGCTGGGGCGGCACCGCGCGATCCGCGCGCGCCAGTTCGCGGCCTACGACGACGCGGTGGCCGGGCTTCCGGGCATCGAGCCGCTCCACCGCGATCCGCGCGACACGCACGCGTACCACCTCTACGTCGTCCGCATCGACCCCGAGCAGGCGGGCGGCACACGGGACGAGTACGCCGCGCTCCTGGCCGACGAGAACATCGCGACCAGCATCCACTTCCTGCCCGTGCACACCCTGAGCGCCTACCGGGAGCGGCTCGACCCGGCGCCGAGCCTGCCGGTCGCTGAGCGGGCGGGCGGCGAGGTCCTCTCGCTCCCGCTCTCGCCGGCCCACTCGGATGAGGACATCTCGGACGTCGTCGCCGCGCTGCGCCGTGTCCACGAGCGGCTGACGGCATGAACCGCTCGGTCAAGGTCGGCCTCACTCTGCTCGTCACGGCGCTGTGCACGGCGTACGTGATCTGGAAGATCGACCTCGGCCGCACCCTCGACCTGATCAGCGAGATCGACCTGGCGTACTTCCTCGGCGCGGTTGCGATCATGGTCGTGACGACTTGGCCGATGGCGCTCCGCTGGAAGTGGCTGCTCGACGCCGAGCGGATCCACGACCGGCTCGGTTGGCTGACCCGCGCGTACTTCGTCTCGTACGCCGCCGGACAAGTGCTCCCGACGGCGATCGGCGGCGACGCCTCCCGCGTCTTCGAGACCGCGCGCCGCCACCCGGGGAACACCGGCCGCATCGCCGGCTCCGTCGTCCTGGAACGGGCGATCGGGGGTGCCGCGACGCTGCTCCTCGCCGCCGTCGGCCTCGCGCTCGCGGTCGGCCAATACGACATCGGGATCTACCTCTGGATCGAGGCCGTCTTCGTGGTCGGGACGATCGTGGGGGCGGTGCTCGTCTTCTCGAAGCGCGTCCGCGGCCGGCTCGCCTGGCTTGGGCCGCCGCTCGCCCGCATCCGGCTCGAGCGGCCGCTGCGCGCCCTCTACGAGGGGATGCACGTCTTTCGCAACCACGTCGGCGCTCTGGTCGCGGTCTTCACGCTCACGCTCGGGATCCAGATCGCGCGGGTGATCGGGATCTGGATGGTCGGGAAGGCGGTCGGCGTCGATCTCTCGCCCCGCCCGTACTTCGTCCTGGGTCCGCTGCTGTTCCTCGTCATGCTCGTCCCGTTCACGATCAACGGGCTCGCGGTGCGCGAGGCTTTCTTCGTCAGCTTCATGACGCGCCTCGGCGTGGACGCGGACTCCGCCGCCGCCACCGGCTTCCTCTTCTTCGCAGCGACGCTTGCCCTGGCCCTGATCGGGATGGCGATCATCGCCTGGGAGACGGTGCGCCCCTCCGTGCGCCCGTCGGTGCCGAATGCCTGACCTCGCCGTCGTCGTCGTCACCTACAACGGGCTGCCCTATGTCGAGCGGACGCTGGAAAGCGTGGCCGGGCTCGAGACGGTCGTCGTCGACCACGGATCGACCGACGGCACGCTCGACCTCGTCCGTGAGCGCTTCCCGGAGGTGCGGGTGTTCGAGCAGGAGAACCGCGGGCTCGCCGCCGGCTGGAACCGCGGGATCCGGGAGACGTCGGCGCCGTACGTGCTCGTCCTCAACGCGGACGCCTGGCTCGTCGGCGAAGCGGCCGAGCAGCTCGTCCGTTTCGCGGAGGATCACGTGCGTGCCGGTTACGTCGGGCCGAAGCTCCTCAACCCCGACGGCACGCTCCAGCCGTCGGTGCGCTCGTTCCCCACGCCCTGGCGGCTCGCGACCGAGTACCTCTTCCTCCGGAAGCTCGCCCCGCGCTCGCGCGCCCTGAACGCGTTCTACGGCGCCGGCTTCGGCCACGACGAGGCGCGGGTCGTCGACTTCACGAAGGGCGCGGCCTTCCTCCTCCGCCGGGCGGCGTTCGAGGAGGTGGGCCCGTTCGACGAGGAGTTTTTCCTCTTCAGCGAAGAGACCGACTGGTGCTACCGCCTCCGCGAGGCCGGCTGGCAGGCGCTCTTCGACCCCGACGCCGAGGCGGTGCACGTCGGTGGCGCAAGCTGGCGGCCGCAGTCGGCGACGCTCTTCCGCGAGCAGGTCAAGGGGCACCTGCGCTTCCTCGCCAAGCATCGCGGCCGGCGCACGGCCGACCGCGCGCGCCGTGTCCTCCTCGCCGGGCTCCGCCTCCGCGGGCTCGTCTTCCGCGGCGAGCGCGGCGCGATCTACCGCGACACGGCCGACTGGCTCCAGTCCACGCGGTGAGAGGCCTCCCTCTACTCGTTGCGGCCCCGCCGCTGCTCGTCCTTGCGCGCTTCCTCCCCGACGACGGGGCGGGGCTCGCGCTGCGGCTGGCGGCGGCGACCGGTTGCCTGCTCCTGCCGGGTGCGCTGATCGCGCGCGCTCTGCGCCTGCGGGGGGCGGCGCCGACGTTCACGCTGTCGCTCGGGGTCCTGTTCGTCGGCCTGCTCGCGGCTTTCGCGCTGCAGAGCTCGATCTGGATCGCCGTGGCCGTGCTCGTCGGCGCCACCCTCGCGGCGGCCCCGTTCGCGCTCAGGGAAGACCGGTTCGACTGGCGACAGCCCGGCTGGGGCGTGTTCGCGGTTGGCGCGCTCTACGCGATCCCGGTCTGGCGCTTCGCGCCGGCGCTCGAGGGCGACGCCCTCTTCCACCTCGCGCGGGTGCGGAAGCTCGACGCGTTCGACGACCTATCGCTACGGGCCGTGACGGAGTTCGCCGACGGCGGCCTCCACCCGGGCTACGCCTTCCCGCTCTGGCACGGCTTCCTGGCCCTGATCTCGAAGCTCAGCGGCGTCGACCCGACGGAGGTGATGCTGCACGAAGCGGCGATCCTCGTCCCGCTTGCCTTCGTACTGGCATACGAAGCGGGCAAGGCGCTCTTCAACTCGGTCTGGGGCGGGCTCGCCGTGCTCGCCGGGCAGGTGGCGATCACGGGGCTTGCGCCCGGCGACGGCGGGGCCTACGACGCGCTGGAGCTGCCGGCGACGGCCGCGCGCCAGCTGATCGTCCCGGCGATCGTCGCGATGGTGCTCCTGTTCGTACGCACGCGGCGGCTCGGGCTCGTCGCTCCCCTCGCGGCCGGCTCGCTGGCGCTGGCGCTGATCCACCCGACCTACGCGCTCTTCCTCCTGATTCCGCTGACCGGCTTCGCGATCCTGCGGCTCGTCTTCACGCGGATGGACGCGTTCTCGCTCAGCGGAGCACTGGCCTCGGTGGCCCTGCCGACGGCGGCGGTGCTGGCCTGGCTCGCGCCGATCGTGGAGGAGACGGCGGGCCATACGCCGACAACGGCGGAGACGATCAGGGCGCTGGAGCGCTACTCGCGGGAGCTGAACGTCGACTCGCTGCACCACTACGCGCTGGCCCCGGAGGTGTTCGGCCGCAGCGGCGCGGTCGCGGTGGCCGCGCTGGTCTCGATCCCGCTCGCTGCGCTCGCCTCGCGAACGCGCTGGGCCGCGTACGTCCTCGGCGGTTCGCTGCCGCTGCTCGCACTGATGATGAGCGACCGGCTCTTTCCGCACTTCGCCGACCTCGTGTCGCTGTCACAGGCGCGGCGGGCGGCGGGCTTCCTCCCGATCGCCTTCGCGTTCGCCGGCGGCTGCGTCGTCCTCGCCGGACTGCTGCGCGGCGCGGCCGCGCCCGTCGCGCTCGCCGCGGGGCTCTGGCTCCAGCTGACGTGGCCGGGCGACTTCGGGCACCTGGAGGACGGCGGTCCCGCGGCAGCGACGTGGGTCGCGCTCGTGGGCGGGCTCATCGCGATCCCGGCGGGCCTCTACCTGCAGCGGCGCTTCCGCCCGATCGAGAACCGCGGGCTTTACGCGGCGCTGGCCGCAGGGTTCTTCGTCGTCCCGGTCGCCTACCACGGACTCCGCGACTGGCACGCGCCGAAGGAGCCGCTCGTGCCGCTGACCCCCGGGCTGGTCGAGGCGCTCCAGACGAAGGTTCCGAAGGGCGCGATCGTGTTCTCCGACCTCGAGACGAGTTACCGGATCGCCGCCATGGCACCTGTCTACGTGGCCGCCGGCCCGCCGGCGCACGTCGCCGACACGAAGGACAACAAGCCGTACGCCCGGCGCGACGACGTGCTCCGCTTCTTGCGCACGGGCGACCTCGCGATTCCGCGGAGCTACGGGGCCCACTGGCTCGTGATCGACCGCGAGCGGTCGCTCCTGCGTCCGGCGCTCCGCGTCGTCCACGCCGACGACCGCTACCTCGTGTATCGGCTCTAACGTTTCGTGAGCATGAAGCTCCTGCTCGTGACGATGTACTGGCCGCCGGCCGGCGGCGGAGGCGTCCAGCGGCCGCTCAAGTTCGCCACCCACCTGCCGGCGCTCGGGATCGAGACACACGTGCTCGCGCCAGATGACCCCAAGTGGGTCCACCGCGACGACGACCTCGCGCCGCCGACACAGGCCTGGGTCCACCGGGCGCGTTACGTCGGGCCGAAGGGTCGGCTGCCCGCCGAGGAGCTTCACGGGCTGCAGGGCCTCGAACGCGCCGGCCGCAAGGCGGCGCTCGCCTTCCGTCGCTTCCTGGTCCCGGACGAGAACGTGAGCTGGAACCTGACCGCTGTTCCGGCTGCGGTTCGCATCGCGCGCCGCGAGGGAATCGACGTTGTCGTCACGACCTCGCCGCCGACCTCCGTCCACCTCGTCGGCGCCGCGGTCAAGCGCGCGACGGGGGCGAAGTGGATCGCCGATCTGCGCGACTCGATCGTCGCGAACCCGCACCGCCGCGTGGAGTCACCGCTCGTGCGCGCGAAGGAAGCAACGGGGGAGAGCGTGGCGAGGTTCGTCGCCCGGTACGCGGACGCTGTCACGGCGGTCACCGACCCGATCGGCGACGAGCTCCGCGCGCTCGGGGCGGAGCGGATCGAGACGATTCCGAACGGCTGCGACTTCGAGGACTTCGCCGGCCTCGAGTACCGGCCGGGACCGCGGTTCCGCCTGACGCATACCGGGAGCTTCTTCGGCAAGCGGAGCCCGAGACCGTTCCTCGAGGCGCTGGCGCAGACCGACGGCGATTCCGTCGTGCGCTTCGTCGGTGACTTCCGGGCGGCGGACCGCGAGTGGGCGCAGAGCCTCGGCCTCGGCGATCGCCTCGAGCTTCACTCCTACCTGCCGCGGAGACAGGTGCTCGAGCACCAGCGCAACTCCGAGGCGCTGCTGCTGCTGATCCCCGAGTCGGGCGGCCGCGGCCGCGCCGTGCTCTCAGCGAAGGTGTTCGAGTATCTCGCCGCCGAGCGGCCGATCCTGGCCGTGGTGCCGCCGGACGGCGCCGCGGCCGACCTGATCCGTGAGACCGGCGCCGGCGTGGTCGTGGCGCCCGAGGACGTCGACGGGATCCGGGATGCGCTCGTGCGCCTCGAGGCCGACTGGCGCGCTGGGAAGCTCAACGGCGCGCCGCTTGCCCCGGAGGCTCGAGCGCGGCTGTCGCGGCAGGCACGCGCCGAGGAGCTGGCCGAGCTGGCGCGGAGCCTCCTGTGAGGCGCGTCACGGCGTTCTTTTTCCTGGCCACGCTGGCCTGTGTCAGCTTCGAGAAGATCCAGTGGCAGCTGGCCGGGACGGTCGGCCTGGCGGGCGTGCTCGGGACGGTCTTCGTCGTGTGCTTCGGGCTCGAGCGCCTGGGGCAGACGTCCCGTGGCTTCCCGCGCACGGTCGCGATCGTGCTCCTGTTCGGGCTTGCGTTCCTGGCCGTCTATCTCGCAGGCTTCTACAACATCGAGACCGACGAGGCGGCTGCACAGTTCGCCAAGGGGCTGGCGCGGTTCGCGATCACCTTCTCGTTTGCCGCCGCCGGGATCGCCTACCTGGCCCGGAAGCCGCTCCGGTTCTACTGGCTCTCGCTCGGCGTGCTCTGTGGCGGGATCGCGTTCAACGCCCTGTACGGCATCGTCCAGCTGGCCTACGCACAGTCCGGCGGCAACCTCGACCAGGCCCTGCTCGGGCCGCTGCTCGGCAGCGCGCGGCCGATCAACTTCTATGGCGCCGTGCAGGGCGCGGACGTCTACCGGCCGAACGCCCTCACGAACGACCCGAATCACCTTGGGATCGTGCTTCTGCTCCCGATCCTGATCCTGACGCCGCTCTACCTCAGGCTCGAGCGAGGTCACCGTTTCCGGCTCCTGCTCGGCGTGCTGCTGCCGTTCCTGCTGCTGGTCGAGCTGGCGACGCTCTCGCGCAGCGGCCTCCTCGGCCTGACCGTCGGGACGCTGATCCTGCTCGTGCCCTACCGGCGCAGGCTCGTGTCGGCGGCCGTGCTCGTTCCCCTGGCCTGCCTGGCGCTCGTGCTGGCGTGGGTGGTCTCGCGGCGCGTGGACTTCTTCGAGACGGTGGTGCGCTCGCGGCTCGACACGCAGACCGGATCGACGGCGACGCACTTCGACGTCTACGGCCTGATTGGGCCGGCGCTCCACGGTCACTGGCTCTTCGGGCTCGGCCTGAACACGTTCTCGGTCTATTACGAAGCCGTCACCGGGCTCACGAACTGGGGGCCGCACTCGTTCTACGCCGCGCTCGTGATCGAGACCGGCATCGTGGGGACGGCGCTGTTCGCGCTCTTCCTCTTCTGGGTCTTCCGGCGCCTGCGGGCCGGTCACCGGCTCGGGCGCGCGCTGGCCGCGGTGCGCGACCCGCTCGCCGCGAGGGTCCGGCCGCTCGCCTGGGGCCTGACGGCCGCGATCGTCGGGGTCATGGCCGCGAACGCCTTCTACCTGACGATGCAGCAGTCGTACTTCTACGCGCTCACGATGCTCGCGCTCGCTCTGCCGGTCGTCTTCGGACGGCGGCTGCCAGCTTGAAGGTCGTCGTCCTCACGACCTCGTACCCACGGTCCGAGTCGGACACGGCAGGGAGGTTCGTCGCGGACGCCGTCGAGCATCTGCGCGGCGCTGGCGTGGACGTCGGCGTCGTCTCGCCGGCCTCGTTCCGCCACTTCGGGGTCGCATACGGGTCCGGGATCGTCGGGAACCTCCGGCGTGCGCCCTGGAAAGGTGCGCTCGTGCCCGCCTTCATGGCGGCGTACGCCCGCGCCGCGCGCCGGGCGGCTGCGGACGCCGACCTCGTCCACGCGCACTGGCTGCCGTCCGGGCTGGCCGCGCGGGCGACGGGGCGGCCCTATGTCGTCGAGCTCTGGGGGACGGACGTCGCGCTCGCGCGCCGAGCACCGTGGCTCGCCCGGCCGATCTTGCGCGGCGCCCGGGCCGTGATCTGCCCCTCGAACGCCTTGGCGGACGACGCCGACCGGCTCGGCGCCCGCGAGATCCACGTGATCCCGAGCGGCGTCGAGCTTCCGCCGGTGGTCGGCGACGAGGCAGACCCGCCGGAGGTGCTCTACGCCGGGCGGCTCTCGGAGGAGAAGGGCATCCTCGAGCTCGTCGAGGCGGCGCGTGGACTCAACCTCGTGGTGGCGGGCGACGGGCCGCTGCGCGACCGCGTGCCGATGGCGCGCGGCTTCCTCCCGCCGGACGAGCTCGCGCCGCTCTACGCGCGCGCCGCCGTGGTGGCCTGTCCGTCGCATCGCGAAGGGTTCGGCGTGGCGTGCCTCGAGGCGATGGCGCACGGACGTCCGGTCGTCGCGGGCGCCGCCGGCGGGCTGCTCGATCTCGTGGTCGACGGCGAGACCGGGATCCACGTCCCGGTCGGCGACGTCGCGGCGCTGCGTGCCGCGCTCGAGCGGCTGCTCGCGGATCGCGAGCTCCGCCGGCGGATGGGAGAGGCGGGGAGGCGGCGCGCCGCCGAGCGCTTCTCGTGGCAGGCGGTGACGAGGCAGACGGTCGAGCTCTACGCGCGGTACGCGGGGAAGAAGCCCGGCCGCGGCGGCTCGGGCTCCTCCGAGCGGCGGGCGACGAGCGTCTCGTAGCGCCGGGCGTCCGCCACGAGCGTCACGAAGCCGTAGGCGAGCTGCTCGCCGCCGAAGCTCTTCTTGAACGCGAAGAGGCTGTCGGCGCCGGAGGTGCCGCCGCCTAGATGGAAGCGCTCCGCGCCCCGCTGCGCCGCCCACTCGGCGCCGGCGTGGACGAGCAGCGTCCCGGCCTTGAGCTCGCGACCGGAGTCGGACGTGCCGCTCAGGTGGTAGTGGGCAAACCGGCCGTCCGGGTCGGCGAGGAAGAGCGCGCCGCCGACGGGCTCGCCTCCGCGGAGCGTGAGGGCGAGCGCGAGGTTGTCGCCGAGACCGTCGGCGAGCGAGCGGTAGTACTCGCGCGGGAACAGATAGAACTCGCCGGCGCCGAGCCGCTGCATCGTCGCGTCGTAGATTCCGCGGAAGGTTTCGAGCGGCTCCTCGCCGGTTCCCCAGGTGAGCTCGAGCTCTCGGCGGGCGATTGTCAGGTCCGCCTTACGTCCCTTCGACATCCCCGCGAGGCGGCCGGTCTCTGCGTCGATCCGCCGTGGGTCCACTGCCACCGTCGGCCCGAAGTCGCGTACCTCGAGCCCGTCCCAACCAGCCAGGCCCGCGACCTGCGCGGGACCCCCCAGCAGGGGGTGTAGACGGACCAGCACGCTCACGACGTCGTTTGCGACGCACCAGTCGCGAAGTTGCTCCAGATCCGTCGCAGTCGCCGCGTCCGGACCCGTCGGGAGCAGCCCGCCGTAGCCGTATGGCGTCGCCGCGTCGCGACCCGTCTCGCCGAACGGCAGCGGGCGGAGGAGCAGAGGCCACAACGCGTGCTCCGTCGCCACCGCGACGACCTGCCCGTGCCCCGCCGCCTCGTAGGCGGCGCAATACCCCGGCCGGTAGTAGACGTCCGGCTCCGGCGCGGCCGCGACCAGCTCGTCCCAGCGTCGGTCGCCGACGCCGAGCGTCTCGGCCGTCAAGCGGCGGGGACGGCCTCGCGGATCAGCGAGGCCACGCGCGCCATGTCGGACGCGCCGTAGCGCCAGTCGGTGGGCACGGTCAGGATCCGCGCCGCGAGCTCCCGCACGCGCTCCGACTCGGACTCCGCCGCGTCCGCCCAGTGCACCGGGCAGTAGACGCCCGCGTCCCGGAGCGACTCTCGCACCCGGTCCCGGTCTGAGCCCTCGGCGAAGATCAGCACGGCTCCGAGTGGCGCCGCGTCCGCCGGCCAGGTGCTGAAGAGCGGCTCGGCAACGTGCCAGCCGTGGAGCATCGAGATCAGGCGTGCGGTGTTCTCCGACCGTCGCGCCCGCCACGGCAGGGGGACACCGCGCACCAGCGCCTCGCGCGTCGCTGGTGAGGCGCCGGACACGTCCGACTCGGCCAGCCGCGCCTCCCCGTCGAGCTGCAGCCGCCGAAATCGGTCCTTGAGCTCGTCCTCACCGCCGCCGAGGTACTCGCCCTTGAGGAGCATCGCCGCCAGCTTCAGCTCGCTGCCCAAGGCGCCTCCCGCCGGCTGGTCCGGCAGCGGCAGGCCGCGCGGCGACCACAGAATCGCACCGTCGGGGACGGGCAACGTCTTCCGCAGCGAGCTGAACGCGTAGTCCGCGTCCGACGCGTTCGCCCATTCGGAGGCCGGGTCGTGGGCATGATCCTCGACCAGCACGCACTCGTGCTCGCGGCGCCAGTCGAACCACGGGTCGCCCGACCGCACGCCGAAGTAGTTGACGGCGAGCACGGCGTCCCGCGGCGCCGGCTGCAGTGTGTCCCACTTCGGCTCCTCCCAGCGCGGGTCGTCCTCGTACAGCGCGACTTCCGTCGCGTCCGCCCACCCGTGCGCGACCTCGTGGCAGAAGTAGTCCGGGAGCCAGAGGCGCGGCGCGCCGATCCGCCGCAGCAGCGCGGACACGGTGTGCCGGCCGAGCGCGAACCAGGTCGAGCCCTCGGGCCAGCGGTGGTATGGCCCGGGCGGGTCGACGGGCAGATGGAACTCGCCGCCGAGCTCCCACCGCTCCACCGATACCGCCGTCACGAGAGCCCTCGTTCCCGCCGGACGGCGTCGTGCAGCCCGACGTCGTCGACCTCGGCGTCCGTCTGCGCCGGCTGGACGCCGCGCATCGAGAGCACCTTGAGGAAGGTCATGCCGATGATCTTCAGGTCCAGCCAGAGGCTCCGGTTGTCCACGTACCAGACGTCGAGTTCGAGTCGCTTTGAGAAGAGGATGGCGTGACGGCCCTGAACCTGCGCCCAGCCGGTCACGCCTGGCTTGACGTCGTGCCGGCGCATCTGCTCGGGCGAGTACCACTTGAGAAACTCCATCAGCAGCGGCCGCGGCCCGATGAAGCTCATGTCGCCGCGGATGATGTTCCAGAGCTGCGGGAGCTCGTCGAGCGAGAGCTGCCGCATGAAGACGCCCAGGCGCGTCAGGCGCTCGTCGTCCGGCAGCGGCTCGCCCTCGGGCCCGACCGCGTCCTTCATCGTCCGGAACTTCAGGACCTCGAACGGCTCGCCCTTGTAGCCGGGCCGAAGCTGCCGGAAGAAGACCGGGGAGCCCATCGTCAGCCGGATCGCGGCGGCCAGCCCGGCGAGGATCGGCGAGAGGATGACGGCGAGGAACGTCGCGCCGACGAAGTCGAGAGCCCGTCTCACCACCCCGGCATCATGGCGCGCGCGAGCGCAGGTAGTTGAGCGAGGCGACCGCCGGCCATGGATCGTCCCTCGCGAAGGTCGCGCGGATCTTCCGCGAGGTGAGGTAGCTCGAGGCGAACCCGCGCGGCCCGAGCTCTCGCCGCCGCGCCATCTGGAGCGAGACCCAGACGTCCTTCGCGAGGTAGATCCAGGTGAGGTCGTCCTTGAAGGTGGGGAGTGGCGCAACGTCATGGCCGGTCAGCTCGTGGTAGGCCATACGAGGCAAGTCCAGGTGGCGGTTCGCGGCGAGCGCAGCCCAGACGGGTAGGCGCGTGTTGACCTCGAGCACGCGGAACTCGCCGTCGCGAGGATCCTGGGCGAACTCGACGTGCGCAATGCCCGTGTAGCCCGCCGTCTCGAGCAACCGCAGGCCCAGCTCGAGCACACGCGGCTCGTAGTCGACCTCGAACACCGCGCTCGTCCCGAAGCGCAGTGGGCCCTGCCGCACCTTGCGCCCGACGAGCGTCACGAGCGGCCGGCCCGACCGGTCGATGTAGGCGAGCAGCGAGTAGATGTGGTCGTGGGACTCGGGGACGAGCTCCTGGACGATCATGTGGAAGCCGCGCTCCTGCGCGCTCCGCACCGCGTCGAGCGCCTGGTCCACCGTCTCGGCGACGACGGCCTTGTGCCCGAAGGCGAGGGCGTACTCCTGGCCCTCGACCGCCTTGACCACGAACGGCGGCCGGAGCCCCGAGTCCTGCACCGAGGCGTCGCCGTCCGCCAGCACGGTGCCGGGGGAGAGGATCCCGGCGGCCGCGGCGACGTCGGGCAGGACGTCCTTTCGGCGGAGCCGCCGGACTGCCTCCGGGTCGGCCGGGAGCGGGAGGTCGGCGATCGCGGTGACCTCCTGCCAGTGCCGGAGGACAAACTCGACATGCTCGTCGCGCTCCGGGAAGAGGACGACCCGGTCGTCCGCCGCCTCGGCGCGCAGCGCGTCCAGCACGGCGTCGTCGTTTCCCGGGGTGACGACCCGGTACCGCTCGAGGTAGCGCGACTTGAGGCCGAACTCGTGCGAGCTCCAGGAGACGCCGCTGACGGGGACACCGATCCGGCCGAGACTCCGCGTCACGGCCAGTCCGGCGTGCAGCAGGCCGAAGACGACGGCGCGCCTCACGGCGCGACGACCTCCTCCAGCGTCCCGGCAAGCCGGTCGGCCATCTCGTCGCGCCCGAACTCCCGCTCCGCGAGTGCGCGCGCATTGCGCCCCATGGTCTCGACCTTCTCGGGATTCGCCGCCAGCGAGCTGAGCGCGCCGGCGAGGCCCTCTGCGTTCCCGGCTGGCACCCAGACACCGGCATCGTGCTCCTCCGCGAGCCGCCGCAGCCACCCGTCCAGGTTCACGACGACGGGCTTCCCGGCCGCGAGCGAGTCGAAGAACTTGTTGGGCGAGTTCGTCTCGAGCACGGGATACGGCGCGAAGATCGTGAGCGTGACGTCCGCCGCGCCGACGATGCCGGCGAGCTCCTCCTTCGGGACGGCGGGGAGGAAGAGGAGGTTGTCGAGGCCGAGCTCCCTCGCGCGCTCCTCGAGCCGAGGCCGCTCGCCGCCGTCGCCGACCGCCACGATCGTGATCCGGTTGTCGCCCCAGCGCCGCAGCGCGTCCGCGGCGTCGACGAGCTGGTCGAGGCCGTTCGCCCGGCCCATCGCCCCGGCGTAGAGGGCGACGAACCGCCCTTCGAGCCCGTGCTTCGAGCGGAACGTCTCGTCGACGACGTCCGGCCGGAAGACGTCCAGGTCGGCGGCGTTCGGGATCAGGACGAGCTTCTCCGGGGGGATGCCGCGCTCCACGAGTGCGTCGCGCGCGCCCTCGCTGAGCACGACGATCCGCTCGGCGCCGTCGTAGAGCCGCCGCTCGAGCCACTCGGCGCTCCTGATCGCGGCGCCGCCCTGCAGCACCCCGAGCTCGACCGGCACCGCGGGCCAGAGGTCGCGGATCTCGAACACGAACGGGACGCGCTTCAGCCGCGCCGTCGTCAGTCCTGCGATGCCGATCGTGAGCGGGGTCGAGGACGCGAAGACCACGTCAGGCTTTCGCCCGAGCGCGCCGGCGACGCTCGCCGCGATCGTGAACGCGGTGAAGGAGGCGAGCCGGACCGGCGTCGGGTAGCGGTTCGCGTACGGGATGTTGAGGAAGAGCACCTCGATCCCGTCTACCTGCTCGCGCGCCACGACCTTGCCCTCTCGCTCCCCGCGTCCCGCCTCGAGCATGCGGGTATCCCGGCTGACGATCGTCACCCGGTGGCCGCGATCGACGAGCCGCCGGGCGAGCTCGTAGGAGCGCGTCGCGGTCGATCGCCGTCTGGTGGCGAAGTACTGGTGGAAGTAGAGGACGTCCACGGAGGCGCGAATCGGCGGGCGCGTATTGTCACAGTTCTTGAAGATCGCCCTGCTCGACCCGCCGAGCTACTCGCCCGCCTACGACCACCACCTCGCCGCAGCACTCGCCGCCCGCGGCCACGAGGTCGACCTGATCACCTCGCCGTTCGCGCACGGCGAGCCGCCGCGGCCCGTCGGCTACCGCCGATCCGAGATCTTCCTGCCCTGGAGCAGCCGGCTGCTGCGGCGGGCGCCCCGGTCTCGGCTGCGGTTCCTGCTGAAGGGCGCCGAGTACCTTCCGAGCGTAGGACGGATGCTGCGGACGATCGCGGTGATGAAGCCGGACGTGGTCCACGTCCAGTGGCTCGCCCGGCCGAACGTCGATCTCCGCTGGGTGGAGCGGCTGCGGCGCCGCCGGCCGGTCGTCCTCACGGCCCACAACGTGCTGCCGCACGAGGGAACGGCCGACGCCGAGCAGCGCCGCGAGCTCTATACGGCGTTCGACCGGGTCGTCGTGCACACGCGCGAGGGCGCGGATCAGGTGGCCGGCTTCGGGGTTCCGCCAGCGCAGATCGTCCGGATCCCGCACGGCACGTTCGACGCGCCGCCCGCGGCGATCGAGCCGCCGGGTGGACGGACGCTCATCTTCTTCGGGCTGATCCGGCGCTACAAGGGGCTCGACACGCTCGTCAGGGCCCTTGCCGAGCTGCCGGACGTCCGACTCGTGGTCGCCGGCGACCCCGTCGACCCCGTGGAGCCCACGAGCGAGCTGGCGCGGGAGGTCGGGGTCGCAGACCGGATCGACTGGCGGCTCGGCTACCTGCCTCCCGAGGAGGTCGAGCGGCTGATGCGCGACGCGGCGGTGGCGGTGTTCCCGTACCGGAGCGGCTCGTCCGCGTCGGGCGCGCTCTCGACGGCGCTCGGCCACGCCCGCCCGGCGGTCGTAACGGAGATCCTCGGCGAGACAGTGCGCGAGCACGGCGCCGGCCGCGTCGTGCCTCCCGACGATCCGGCCGCCCTCGCCGAGGCGATCAGGTCGCTGCTCGACGACCCGGCCGCGCTCGAAGAGGCTTACCGCGGGACCGAGCGTGCCCGGGAAGCGCTCTCGTGGAGCGCGATCGCGGCCGCTCACGAGGCGCTCTACGCCGACCTGCTCGCTAGGGTCCCGGCGGAATGACCGTGACCGAGACGCGGCGATCGCGCGAACCCCTCGACCTCGAAGCAGAGCAAGACGTCGACTTCCGGCGCTACTGGAACACGGTCGCCGCGCGCTGGTGGTTGCCCGTGCTCGGACTTGTGCTCGGCATCCTCGGCGGGTACGCGCTCGCGCTCGGCGGCGGCGACGTCTACAAGGCGTCCGCCCTCGTCTACCTCGGCCAGCCGTTCACGCCCAACGGCGGCGCCTCGGTCCCGAGTCTCGCGACGAACCCGAGCACCGTGAACGAGATCATCCACTCCGACACCGCGCTCGAGCGGGCGAGCGAGGTCAGCGGCATGCGCCTCAGCAGGCTCCGAGGCAACGTGACGTCGTCGCAGGCGGGCGTCCCGGCCGGGCGGCGGCTCGCGGTGGGGCAGACGCCACTGATGCGGATCACCGTCACCGGCTCGAGAGCCGCGCCTACGGCCCGGGCAGCCGACTCGCTCGCGCAGACCGTGGTCGACGACATCTCGCCGTACGTAAAGGACAAGATCTCGACCATCCAGCAGCGGATCAAGTCCGACGAGCAGGAGCTCGAGTCGATCAACCGCCGCCTCGCGCTGGCGCAGGCCGAGCTGAACACGCTGCTGCGGGACCGCGGCCTCAGCACGTCGGAGCGGCTGATCGGGATCACGAACCTGAACTCGACGATCGCGTTCGGCGAGCAGCGGCGCGGCATCGTCCAGACCGACCTGCTCGACGCGCAGCAGGCGCTGTCGCTCGCGCAGAACGTCGAGCGGCCGACGGTCGTCCAGCACGCCGGCGCGCGGAAGACGACGGCGCGGAGCGTCGGGCGCTCGGTGCTGGTCGGCGCCGTGCTCGGGCTGATCCTCGGCATCCTCGCGGCGCTGCTCTGGGAACCGGCCGAGCGGCGGTTCCGAGCTCGCACGGCGTAGCTCGATGATCGACGGCAAGCTCGTCGCGGTCGTCGTTCCCGCGCACGACGAGGAGGCGCTGATCGGCGAGACTCTGGCCGGCATCCCCGAGTTCGTCGACCGCGTCTACGTCGTCGACGACAACTCCTCCGACGGCACCGCGGCCAAGGCCACGGAGGCGGGCGACCCGAGGGTGCAGGTGATCTCGCACCACGCCAACGAGGGTGTCGGGGCTGCGATCGTCACCGGCTACCGGCGCTCGCTCGACGAGGGGATCGACGTGACCGCCGTGATGGCCGCCGACGGTCAGATGGACCCGTCCGACCTCGAGACCCTCACGGGCGCCGTCGCTCGGGGCGAGGTCGACTACGCGAAG
>DASTHD010000024.1:0-26806 GCA_035605555.1 Gaiellaceae bacterium | reverse complement strand
GGCGCTCGACCAGGCGGAGGTCGACCAGGCGACGAGCGACGCCGCGCTCGAGGCGTACAGGGACGCCAGGCTCGACGGTCTCCGGGCGGCGCTGGCGATCCTCGCGGGAGCAACGATCGGCGCGCTCTTCCTCGGCGGTGCCATCCCGAAGCGACAGCCGGGTTCACAGCCCGGATAGGTCAGCGAGCACCTCGGTCAGAGGTGTGAAAGCGCGGTTCCCGCGTTTTCGGGATTTGGGAACAGCCGAAGCGGAGCCGATCATGAGACGATGCCCGCATTGACGATCACCGAGCGTGGTCAGTCGGTCTGCCTGCAGCTCGGCGGCTTCGCACGCGGCGAGGGATCGTCGCTGCAGGACGCTGCCGACGACCTGATCCAGCGCCTGCTCGAGCTCGTAATGGC
The DNA here is from genome assembly GCA_035605555.1 of Gaiellaceae bacterium. Lineage (GTDB taxonomy): Bacteria > Actinomycetota > Thermoleophilia > Gaiellales > Gaiellaceae > JACDAN01. Next base: position 26,404 of record DASTHD010000024.1, on the reverse strand, counting down.
GTTTCGATCCAGCGGCTTCACTCCCTGCAAAGAGGTCTGCCCGGATCTGGACACGCTGGACTTCCTTGCCGAGCTCGGCGAGTTCGCCGCCGCCGGCGGCGACATTCGCGAGCTCGTCTTCGGCTAGAGCATCACTGCCGAGCCATCGCGACGCGCACCATCTCGTCCGGGTCGAGCCGGTGGTCCGCGTCCTCCGCGGCCTCGCCGATGTCGATCTCGACCCAGTTCACCTCGCCGGTAAAGGCGTTCGGCACCGGGTAGTCCTCGGCCACCAGGGCGCCGTTCTCCTGGCCCACGTCACAGGTGTCGTCGGCGGAGAAGACTGCAGGCGCCGTTGCGGTGACCTTGCCCTCGCCGATCTTGTCGCCGCGGAGGTAAAGCGTGACCGTCCCGCCCTTGCCAAGCCCGGTGCCGTCGTAGTCGAACTCCATCCGCACCTGGTGCGTGCCGGCCGGCACCTCTGCTTCGGTCTCGACGTAGAAGCGCTGAATGCCGAGAAGGTTGTAGCAGTACTTCGGCTTGCCGTCCTTGAGGTAGAGGCTCCACCCGCCGATGCTGCCGCCCTGGGCGATGATCACGCCTTCGGCGCCGCCGTCGGGCACCTCGATCTCGGCCGTCACGACGTGTGACTTGTTCTTGATGTTGACGACGGAGTTCTCCGAGAGCCGGCCCATCCCGCCGAAGAGCAGCTGACGGTTCCCCTTGATCAGCGCCGGCCGCCCGGCCTGCTCCGGAATGAAGCGCTCCGCAACGCGGTCGTCGAGTGGGAGGACGTTGTACTTTGTCGCCTCGATCATGAACAGCCGCTGGAGCTCCGCGAGCTTCTCGGGCTGCTCGGCGGCGAGGTTCCGGCTCTGCGTCCAGTCACTCGTCGTGTCATAGAGCTCCCACACGTCGTCGTCGAAGGCCGGCTTTTCCTGGCCGGACAGGATCCACGGCGTGCCGTGCTTCGTCACCGCGGTCCAGCCCTGGTGATACACCCCGCGGTTGCAGAACATCTCGAAGTACTGCGTCTCCCGGTGCTCGGGGGCTGACGCGTCGTCGAAGGTCGGCCGCATGCTCACTCCATGGATCGGCTCCTGCTGGACGCCGTTGACGAAGGTCGGCTCAGGGATGCCCGCGGCGTCGAGGACGGTGGCCGCGACGTCGATCACGTGGGAGAACTGGCTTCTGATCTCTCCGCTCGCCTTGATTCCCGCCGGCCAGTGGACGATCGTGCCGTTGCGCGTCCCGCCCCAGTGGGACGCGACCTGCTTCGTCCACTGATACGGAGTGCACAACGCATGCGCCCAGCCGACGGCGTAGTGGTTGTAGGAGTCGGGGCCGCCGAACTGGTCGAGGCGCTCCATCATGAACTCGGGCGTCTCCAGGGCGGCGGCGCCGTTGAAGTTGATCATCTCGTTGAAGGTGCCGTTGAGCGTGCCTTCCGCGGAGGCGCCGTTGTCACCGATGATGTAGTAGACGAGCGTGTCCTCGAGGACGCCCAGATCCTCGAGCGCGTCGAGCAGCCGGCCCACGTGGTGGTCGGTGAACTCGAGGAAGCCCGCGTAGACCTCCATCTGGCGGCGCAGGACGGGCTTCAGGTCCTCCGGCATGTCGTCCCAGGCGGGGATCTCGTCGTGGCGAGCGGTGAGCTCTGCGTCGGCCGGGATCACGCCGAGCTCTTTCTGCTTCGCGAAGGTGCGCTCGCGGAGCGCGTCCCAACCGTCGTCGAACTGGCCCTTGTACTTGTCGGCCCACTCAGGCGTGACGTGGTGCGGCGCGTGGGTCGCTCCCGGCGCGAAGTAGGCGAAGAACGGCTTGTCGGCCATCAGCGCTTTCTGCTGCCGGATCCATTTGATCGCCTTGTCCGTCATGTCCGTGACGAGGTGATAGCCCTCTTCCGGCGTCTTCTCCGGCTCGACCGGGATCGTGCCCTCGTAGAGCGCGGGGTAGTACTGATGGGCCTCGCCGCCGATGAACCCGTAGAAGTACTCGAACCCACTGCCCGTCGGCCAGGCGTGGAACGGCCCCATCGGGCTCGTCTGCCACACCGGCACTTCGTGGCATTTCCCGAACTGCGCGGTCGAATAGCCGTTCAGCTGCAGGGTCTCGGCCAAGGGCGCGCAGGTGTTCGGCCGGATCGAGTTGTAGCCGGGCGCGGAAGTCGCGATCTCCGTGATGCCGCCCATGCCGACGGTGTGGTGGTTGCGTCCGGTGAGCAGCGCCTGCCGCGTCGGCGAGCACAGCGCAGTGGTGTGGAAGCGGTTGTACTTCAAGCCCTTCGCGGCCAGCCGCTCGGCGTTGGGCGTCGAGATCGGGCCGCCGAACGCGCTCGAGGCGCCGAAGCCGACGTCGTCGATCAGCACGATCAGGACGTTCGGAGCCCCCTCGGGGGGGCGAAGGTCGCGGATCGGCGGGAAGGTCGTGTCCGGGTCCTTCGCGTCGTAGGTCGTCAGACCGACCGGGTTGATGTCCGGGATCGGAAGGACGTCTCGCTGCGGCTCTGGCTGCTCGGGCATGGAACCTCCTGATTTCGGCTGGCGGAGCCCACTATCCGGCGGACCGCGTGCCCGCTCATCCCCCGAACGGGATGATGTCGCCGCTTCCCGAGACCGCTGTAATCGAGAGGTGAGGCTTGCTCCGCTGCTCTTAGTCGCCCTCTCGCTCGCCGCCTGCGGGGGGAGCGACGACAGCGGCAGCAACCAGGCCGAGACCTACGCGAATGCCGTCTGCAGCGACCTCAGCACCTGGGTCACCTCGGTCCAGGGCAGCGTGAACTCGCTCAAGGGCGCGACGCTCGCAACGGCGCAGGACGAGGTCAATCAGGCGGTCAAGGAGGTCGGGGACAGCACCGACAAGCTCGCCGACGACCTGAAGGCCGAGGGGGCGCCTGCGACGGACGACGGCGACAAGGCGAAGACGGCGCTGGACACGCTCATCACGCAGCTCACCGACCAGATCGACACCGTCAAGACGGCACTGGAATCGAACACGGGTGCGCTGTCGCAGGTGGCGACGATCTCGACCGCGCTCGCCGCCGCGGAGACCGCGGTGAAGGCCACCTACGAGAGCCTCAAGGAGCTCGATCCGGCGGGCGAGCTCCAGGACGCCTTCAAGAACTCGAGCGACTGCAAGTCGCTCGAGGACCAGGTCAAGGAGCTCGGCTCGGGCTCCTGAGGCGGCGCAGGGCCGCCTCAGGAAGCCGGACAGTTCAGGCCGAGGCCAGCTCCTCCGCCTTCATGCCCGCCGCGATCAGGTCGGTGGCGTGGATCCACTCGTCGATCAGTGGGATGCCGTGCGCGCGGATGATCGCGTCGCGGAGCGGGATCGCCCAGCGGTGCTCGATCAGCGCAATACCCGCCGCGGTCCCGTTCGGAATTTCGTCGGCCGCGTACCAGACCTGGTCCTCCTCGAGCAGGTGGCCGTCCTCGCCGGCAACCGCACCCGCGACGGCACCGGCCTCCGCGCCTTCCTCGCCCGCCGCGCCGAGCCCAATGAGCGCTCCGGCGACCGCGCCGACCTCCATCGCCTCGTCAGTGGTGAGGTCCGACTGGTGGAGGACCTCGACGTTGCCGTCGTCGTCCTTCCGAATCACGAGCATGTCGATCACGCGGATGATGTCGGCGTCCTTGAGACGCCTGAGCTCCTCGAGGATCTCGCCCTTGAACTCTGGCTCGTCGAAGCCGACGACGAGCATCTGGACTGGTCCGATTGCCATCGTCACCTCACATCCCCTGGAGGATCTTCTGCTTCTGGATCTCGAACTCCGCCTCCGTGAGGACGCCGGAGTCCTTCAGCTCGGCCAGCTGCTTCAGCTGCGCCATGGAGTCCTGGCTCATCCCGCCTGACGGCGCCGCCGGCGTCGCCGTCGACTGCCGGGCCTCGAGGTCCTGCAGGCGCGCCTCCTGCTCCTCCTCGCGGTACTGGGTGTCCTGCCGGCGCTTCCCGGCGTAGTAGGCCGCCCCGCCGACCATGGCGGCACGGGCGACCGGTCTTCGTCGCATGAACACGGGCTTCTCCTTTCGGTCGAGCCTCCATCGAACCGGGACCGGACGGGCCGATCATCACCCGGATCGAATGATTCGACCCGGGCTAGCCGGGCGGGCGGTCGAGCTGGGCGAGCTGAACCAGCGAGGCGACGAGAAGCACCACGCCGAGCCCGATCAGGCCATAGCGCGCGGCGCGGAGGGGGAAGTGAGCGCTGATCCCCACCAGAAAGAGGACGACGGCGAGGAAGACCGTCGTCCGGACGTAGTCGTCGGCTTTCTGGCTGGCGTCGGCTCCCGCCTCGAACTGCTCGTCGGCCTGTTTGTCGAGCGCGATCGCTCGGGCTCGGCCCGGCTGGCGGTACTGCGGCATGTAGGTGGGACCCTTTGGGGCGCGCGGATTGGTCTCCGGGTTGGTGGCGCGCCAGGCGTCAAAGGCCCGACGGAACTCGGGGCGGAACCGCCGCTCGGCAATCGCCATCGCCTGTTCGTTCTGGGCGGTGTAGGCGCTGAACCAGGCGTTGAACGTCGAGGAATCGAAGTTCCGGAGCTCCAGCGACAGGAGGTCCTGGCGGCTCGCCTTTGTTCGCGCGGTCGAGGATTCGGCCAGGTGCAACCGCGACTCGGTACTCCACTTGGCGGCCGAGTAACCCGACCACGCCGCCAGCAGCGCGACGAGCGACAGCAGCACGGCCTCCACGATCGAGAGTAGTCGGTCGCGGCGCTCGTGCGCCGTGTGGGCCGCGTGGGCTGCGATCTCCTGGCTGATCTCGGTTGCCGACAGGCCCTCCGACATACCTGCCGGCTAGCCCCGTGCCGGGCTGAGGCTGCGTGCTCGCGGCGGGAGGACCGCGGCGCGACCTCTGGCGAACGCGTCCATCCGCCCCCAACGCCCCGGGATGTCCAGGAGTGCGACGAGCCCGATGCTGTCCGGGAGCATTGGGTCGACCAGGAGGCGGTCGTCGACCGGCTCGAGCCCGAGCATCGTCCGCAGCAGCAGCAGCGGCGCGCCGGTCGACCACGCCTGTGGGCTGCACGCTGTGGGGTACTGCACCGGGTACTTCGTGACGCCGCGCTCGTAGCCGCCGAACGCCTCCGGCAGCCGGCCGTCGAAGAACTGGGCGGCGTCGAGGATCCCGCCGGCGACCTGGGCGGCCTCCTCCTTGAACCCGTAGCGGCGGAGGCCCCAGGCGATGAACGAGCAGTCGAAGGGCCAGACGGTCCCGACGTGGTAGCCGATCGGGTTGTACCGGCCCTCGCCCTCGGCCAGCGTCCGGATACCCCACCCTGAGAAGAGCCTCGGCCCCATCAGGTTCCGCACGACCGACTTCGCCTTGGACTTGGCGACGATCCCGCTCCAGAGTAGGTGGCCGTTGTTCGACGTCAGCGAGTCGACCTGCTTGCCCTCCGAGTCCAGGGCGAGCGCGAAGTAGCCGCCGTCCTCGACCCAGAAGTCCCGGTTGAAGCGCCGCTTGAGGTCTGCCGCCTGACGCTCGAGCTCGTCTGCCCAGTCGGGGTCTCCCCACACCTCGCGCGCCAGCCGGGCGGCACGCACCTTCGCGTCGTAGGCGTAGCCCTGGAGCTCGCACGTCGCCCGGGGGAAGCCGGGCAGTCGGCCGTCGCGGTAGGAGATCGAGTCCCAAGAGTCCTTCCAGCACTGGTTCTCGAGCCCCGTCTCCTCGTTGCGCCGCTGGTAGGAGACGTAGCCGTTGCCCATCAGGTCGGCGTAGTCGTCGATCCAGCGCAGCGCCGCCCGCGCCTCGTTCCGGAGCTCACGGACGAGCCTGCGGTCGCCCGTCCACCGTTCGTACTCGTCGAGCAGGACGACGTACAACATCGTCGCGTCCGCGCAGCCGTAGTAGGGCGAATGGGGACGCTCCTCGAACGCGGTCATTTCGCCGTAGCGCATCTCATGGAGGATTCGGCCCGGGTCCTCGTCGCGGAAATCGTCGGTCCGCGTGCCCTGCCAATCGCCGAGCGCCCGGAGCGTCGTCGCCGCGAGCTCGGACGTGAAGGGCAGCGCCTGCAGGCTCGTGAAGATGCTGTCGCGGCCGAACATGGTCATGAACCAGGGCAGACCCGCTGCCGGAAGGCTCTTCGCGCCGCCGACGACCGGCGGTGAGAAGCGCAGCGCCGCCAGGTCGACGAGGCTGCGGCGGTAGGTGGCGCGCAGTGAGTCCGACTCACTCTCGAGCCGCGGCGCGTCGGCCAGCCAGCGCTCGAGGCTGCGCTCCATGTTCGGCCGTGCGCCGCGCTGGCCGCGCTGGTACTTCGGCCGGCTGTATGTGCCGCCGGCGCCGGCGGCCGTGACGACGTCGAGATCGGTCGTCCACGACCCTTGCGGGGCGACGTAGACCGAGAACGTCAGCCCCTGCTCGTCGACCTTCGCCGGCGCCGAGGCCGAGATCGCAGTCTGGCGGATGTACGACTCGCGCTCGTAGCCGAGTAGCAGCTTTCGCCCCGAGACCCGTCTCGAGTACGCGCCCTTCTTCTGCAGCGCGTCCTTGACCTCGAACAGGTCGGCGAAGTCGCAGGCGGCTTCGATCCGGACCGTCAGCTCAACCGGCTCCTCGTCGTGGTTCAGGATCGTGAGCTCCTCGTGGAAGCCGTCGCCGACTGCGCGCCGCCGGATTACCGAGAGCTTCGAGTCGACGTAGACGGTTCCGGTCCCGGGGACGAGGAAGAACCTCGATTCGAAGTACGCGAGGTCGTCCACCGACAGCGGATTCAGCCGCTCGCCGTTCACGGTCAGGATCCAGGTCGAGAGGAAGCGGGTGTCGAAGGAGAAGAGGCCGGTCGGGTCGGTCAGCGACGCCTCGATGTCGCCGCGCGAGTCGCTCACGACGAAGGTGTTGCCGTCGAGGATCCTGACGAGGCCGCCGTTCATGCCGATGTCTTCGGGGCCGGGAGCAGCCGTTGGAAGAGCACCAGCAGCTGCCGGTTGCCGTCGATCGTGATCGCGCCGCGGAGCACGGCTGCGACAGCGTTCTCTTCACCGCTCGCGATCCGGTCGAAGAGCGCCTTATCGCTGCGGAGCACGCAGTCGGCCTTCGCGTTGCGGTGCGAGACCGCGATGTCTCCGCGGTCGATCTCCACGAGCCAGCGCGACCTCCGGCCGTTGTCGACGAGGTCGAAGCGAAGCGACCCGGTCGCCTTCTCGAGCAGCGGCTCGTGACCCCGCTGCTCGAGCTCCGTGAAGAACTCCGTCGTCGCGTCCGGCATGGGCTTCCCACCCATGGAACCTCGGCCCTCGAGAGGCCACATCACCCAGACCGCATGAACCATGCGGCGACTAGCCAGCCCGACACGGCCGGTTCACACTGTTCGGATGATGTCGGCGGCCCGGTGCAGGAGCGAACCTTTCTCCGAGTCGTGAGCAGCGCCGACGTCACCGCGAGCGAGGCGCCAGCCACCAGGCGGTGGCGGATCCTGCCATTCGGCGATCCGTCGCGGCCGCGGCGACTGGGGAAGACCATCGCCTGGCTCGTCGGGATCACCGCCGCGATCGTCGTCCTGAACCTCCTCGGTGTCGACGTCCTCGGCTGGCTGAGCGACCTCTGGGACAGCCTCAAGGAGATCTCGGTCCAGTACCTGGTCGCGGGCTGGGTGGTGCAGACCGTCCAGCTGACGCTGACGGCCCTCGGCTGGTACTACATCCTGCGGGCGGGTTTCGCCCAGGCGCCCACGTACCTGCAGGTTCTGGCGGCGTATGCCGCGGGTGTGGCGATGAACGGTTTCCTGCCGGCGAACATCGGCACCTTCGTGATGCTGCTCATGTTCGTCGCGATGATCCCGCGCGCGACGTTCACGGCCGTACTCGGCAGCATGGTCGTCCAGAAGATCTTCTTCACCGTCGTCGGGACGCTCGTCTACATCTACCTCTTCCTGTCCGTGGCTGGCTCGCTCGAGCTGCAGCTGAACCTCCTGCACGACCACCCGCTGCTCGTCCCCCTGCTCGTGGCGGGCGGAGTCGTCCTGATCGCGATGCTCGTGCGGATCTTCTGGCGCAGGCTTCAGGGCCTCTGGCACCAGGCCAAGCAGGGCGGCGCCATCCTCGGACACCGCCGCGACTACTTTCTCAAGGTCGTCCTGCCGTCGCTCGGCGCCTGGCTCGCGAAGCTCGGCGTCGTCGCCATCTTCCTCGCGGCGTACTCGATCCCGGTCACCTTCCACTCGATCATGTCCGTGATCGGCGGGAACTCGCTCGCCAACACGGTGTCGGCGACCCCGGGCGGCGTCGGCGTGAACCAGGCCGTCAACGCGGTCGCGCTCGAGAACTACACGAGCACGGCGAACGCGACGGCGTACTCGCTCGGCCAGCAGCTCGCGATCACCGCCTTCAACGTCGCCTTCGCCGTCGTTGTCGTCGTCTGGGCCTTCGGGTGGACCGGCGGCAAGCTGCTCGTCTCGGAGTCGTACACCGGGGCCAAGGAGAAGGTCGCCGAGCAGAAGGAGCAGCGCGCGGAGAAGAAGGCCGCGCGCCGCGAGGCGGCCCGGAGAGAGCTCCGCGGTTGAGCTCGTCCTACGGCGAGGCGGTCACCTGGCAGCCGGAGCGCCCACGGTTCAGGCCGCTGCGCCTCTTCCTGGCCTGGCTCTCGGCCGGCTTCGCGCTGTGGTTCGCGGCGCTGGTGCTCCCGGGGGTCTCGTCGGACCACTGGTATTCGGCTTTCGCCATGGCGCTCGTCGTCGGCGTCCTGAACGCGATCCTCCCGCCGGTGATCGCGGCCCTACGCCTGCCGTTCATGCTGGCGCTCGGCTTCATCCTCGTGCTCGTCCTCAACGCCCTGGTGATCCAGGCGGCGAGCAGCCTGCTGGAGGGCGTCTATGAGGTGGACAACTTCGGGTGGGCGCTGCTCGCGGCGCTGGTCGCCGCCGCCGTCGGGCTCGTGCTCGAGGTCGTCTTCGGGACGGACGACGAGAGCTCGTACTCCATCCGTGTCGTCCAGCGCGTCGCCAAACGCCTCGGCGGGGGCGAGCGCACCGACGTTCCGGGAATCATCTTCCTCGAGATCGACGGGCTTGCCCTGCCCGTGCTGCGGCGCGCGATGCGAGACGGCAACGCGCCGGAGATGGCGCGGTGGGTGGCCCAGGGGACACACGGGCTGGGCGAGTGGGAGCCGGACCTCTCGTCCCAGACCGGCGCCAGCCAGGCGGGGATCCTGCTGGGCTCGAACGAGAACATCCCGGCGTTCCGGTGGGTCGAGAAGGAGACCGGGACGATGATGACGTGCTCGGCGCCCGCCGACTGCGCCCGGATCGAGCAGGAGCATGCGAGCGGCCAGGGGTTGCTGATGGACGGCGGGTCCAGCCGCGGGAACCTGCTCTCGGGCGAAGCCGAGGAGGTGATCCTGACGGTCAGCCGGCTCGACGCCGAGAAGCGCGGGAATCGCGGCTACCGCGCGTTCTTCGCCAACGGGTTCAACGTCACGCGCTCCCTCGCGCTCTTCGGCTACGAGGTGATCCTGGAGTGGGTCGCCGCCTCACGCGCGAAGCGCCGCGACGTCCGGCCGCGCGGGCACCGCGGCGGCCTGTACCCGTTCATGCGCGCCGCGATGTGCGTCGTCGTCCGCGACCTGATCGTCTACGGCGTCCTGACCGACATGATGCGCGGCCGCCCTGCCGTCTACGCGACCTTCTCGAGCTACGACGAGGTCGCGCACCACTCCGGGCTCGAGCGGACGGACACGTTGGAGGCGCTGCGCAAGCTCGACGCGCAGTTCGGGCGCATCGACCGCGCCCGGCGGTATGCGCCCCGCCCGTACCACCTCGTCGTGCTCTCCGACCACGGCCAGACCCAGGGCGCGACGTTCAAGCAGCGGAACGGCTACGGGCTCGACGAGCTCGTCGAGCGCTCGCTCGAGCACGGCACGGTGTCCGAGTACGCCGGCGGTGACGAGCAGGGCGCGATGGTCGGCCATGCGATCGGTGAGGCGACCGGGAAGCCGGAGGGGCGGAAGCGCCCGAAGAACGACGTCTCGGGCGAGCACGTCGTCGTGCTCGGCTCGGGGAACCTCGGGCTTGTCTACCTGATGGAGGAGCCGCGCCGGCTGACGCTCGAGGAGATCCAGGAGCGCCACCCCCGGCTGATTCCGGAGCTACGGAACCACCCGCACGTGGGCTGGCTGCTCGTGCGTTCGGAGGCCGACGGCGCGGTCGTGCTCGGCGCGAACGGCGCGCACTACCTGACGCAGAATCGGGTCGAGGGTGAGTACCCGCTGGCGTCGTTCTCACCCACGGCACCGCTCCACCTGCTCCGCACCGATGGCTTCCGGCACGTGGCGGACATCATGGTCGGCAGCTTCTACGACCCGGCGCTCGACGAGGGGTGCGCGTTCGAGGAGCTGATCTCGTTCCACGGCGGTCTCGGCGGCCCTCAGACGCAGCCGTTCATCCTCCATCCGCACGAGTTGCCGCTCCCTGACGGCGACATCGTCGGAGCGGCCAGTGTCCACGCGGTGCTTCGGAGCTGGCGGCAGCAGCTCCAGGGCGGAGCGGCTCCCGCCGGAGCGGGAGCCGACCCTGCGTTCGAGCCGGCTGTCAGCCGGCCAGCGCCTTCGCCTTGATCGCGTCGAACTCGCTCTGCGTGATGGCGCCGCTCTGGAGCAGCTTCTGCGCGCGGTCGATCTCCGCCGCCGGGCCGCCGCTCGTGGCGACCGTCTGCACGTAGTCGTCGAACTGCGCCTGCTGCGCCTGGACGCGCTCGGCGTTCCGCTGTGCCATGCCGTCGCCGTTCGCGAGCAGATAGGCGAAGACGCCGAGGAACGGCAGGATGATGACGAATATCGTCCAGACGACCTTCTTGCCGCCGCCGATGTCATGGCGCCGGAACAGGTCCGCGAACACGGTGATCAGGAGCCAGAACCAGATCACCCACGCGAAGAAGATGAGCAGCGTCCAGAGGACGTCGAGGAACGGGTAGTCAGCAGCAGCGATCACGTTTCCTCCTGGGGGTCGTGGAGACCGGAGTGTCGACGGGTCGTCGGGTGCCATCATCATTCGATCCGGGTGATTCGGCTCCTGTCGGGAGCGCGATCGTGACCCTGGCGCCCTCGATTCGCGCGGATCCGTCGTGGGCGCGCGCGACGGCGTCGACGAGCGCGAGGCCGAGCCCGGCGCCGCCCCGGGCGCGCGCGTCGTCGCCGCGGGTGAAGCGGTCGAACGCGGTCGGGACGAGCGACGCGGGGAAGCCCGCCCCTTCGTCGCCGACACTGACCGCGACGGTCCCGTTCTCGCTCCGGGCGTCAAGGGTGACTGTGCCGGCTCCGTGGCGCAGGGCGTTGTCGACCAGGTTCCCGAGCGCCTGCTCGAGCCGGAGGCGATCGACGCTCGCGGTGACCGGCCGCGCGGCCGCCACCGCCAGCTCGCGGTGCCGGTCCGACGCCCGGCGCGCGAAGCGCGCGGCTACGGCGTCCAGGAGCTCGCCGAGGACGACGGGCTCCCGCCGGAGTGCGAGCTTCCCCTCGTCGACCCGCGCGAGCACGAGCAGGTCCTCAGCGAGTTGCGAGAGCCGTTCCACTTCTTCGGCGGCCGAGTCGAGTGCGAGACGGAGCTCGTCCGCCGTCCTCGGCTGCCGCCGCGCGAGCTCGAGCTCGGTCCGCAGCAGGGCGAGGGGAGTGCGCAGCTCGTGGCTGGCGTCGGCGACGAAGCGGCGCTCACGCTCGAGGCCCGCTTCGAGCCGCCCCAGCATGGCGTTCAGCGTCTCGCCGAGCCTCCGGATCTCGTCGCGGGCGCGGGGGAGAGGGAGCCGCTCGCCGGCCGTCTCCGTCGAGATCTCCTCCGCCCGCCGCCGCATGTGCTCGACAGGGCGCAGCACGGCGCCCGCGAGCGTGTAGCCGGCGAGGGTCGAGAGCAGCAGGGCGATCGGGCCGCCGATCAAGAGGGCGATCAGGAGGTTGTGCAGCGATTCGTTCCGCTCCTCCAGCGAGGCGCCGACGACGATCGTCCTGCCGGCGCCGTCCGGGGCGACGAACAGCCGGTACGGGCTGTTCTGCGCTCCGGGGATTTCGCGCTCAGCGACGAAGTGCGCGCGGGCGGCCGGCGGGGCGAGCGGTCGGCGGAGGCGAGCCGGCGAGGCGCCGAGCACGGCGCCGCCGGGGCCGAGGACCTGCGCGATGCTCTTCTCCTCCTCCACGAGCGCCCGGCGTTCCCCGAGCCCCGCGGCCGGGACCGAGGCCGCCTCGGCGCGCAGGCTGCCGTCGAGCTGCTCGTCGAGCGAGCTCCGGACCTGGAGGTAGAGGAACGTGCCGAGCGCGGCGAGCAACAGCGCCATCGCCACGGCGAAGGCGAGGCTCAGGCGGAGCCGCGTCGGCATACGGCTCACCCGCCGTCGCTCCTCAGCCGGTAGCCGAGCCCGCGCACGGTCTCGAGCGCGCCGCGACCGAACGGGCGGTCGATCTTCTCCCGGAGGTAGCGGATGTAGACGTCGACGACGTTCGACCGCGGCTCGTACGCGAAATCCCAGGCGCGCTCGAGCAGCCGGTCGCGCGAGAGCGCGTGGTCAGGCCGCTCCATAAACGCCTCCAGGAGCGCGAACTCCTTCGCCGAGAGCTGCAGCTCCGTCGTCCCGCGCCACGCCTGCCGCGTCGCCGGGTCGAGTCGCAGGTCGGCCACCTCGATCACCGTCGGGCGCTCGACGGAGCCGCGCCGCGACAGTGCCCGGAGGCGTGCGAGTAGCTCGGCGAACGAGAACGGCTTCGGCAGGTAGTCGTCGGCGCCGGCGTCGAGACCGGCGACGCGATCCTCGACACCGTCTCGCGCGGTGAGCATGAGCACCGGCGACCAGACCCCGTCCTCCCGCAGCCGCCGGCAGACCTCGAAACCGTCGAGCCCGGGGAGCATCAGGTCGAGGACGATCGCGTCGTATGCCACCGATTGGGCCATCCAGACGGCGTCGTCGCCGACCCGTGCCACGTCGGCGGCATGCCCTTCCTCGAGCAGGCCTCGCCGGATCAGGCCGGCCATCTTCGGGTCGTCCTCGACCACGAGCAGGCGCATCTGCCTTCAGATTGTGCGCCCTTCGATGAGAGAAAGATGAGAGGCCCCGCCGCCGGGCCTCTCATCGCAGATTACTTGTGCTTCTTTTTGTGCTTCTTGACCTTGCAGGCGCCGTACTTGTCGCCGTGCTTCAGGTGCTTCTTGTCCCGCTTGAAGCCGCGGACGTGCACGGTGCGGTGCTTGCCGGCCTTCGCCTTGTGGCAAAGGGTGAAGACCGCGCGCGGGCAGGCGCCCAGGCCGTCCCCGTGCCTCAGGTGCGCCTTCACGGCGCGCCGCGAGACGCGGATCGTGTGGTAACGGCTCTTCCGCTTCGGGCCCGAGCGGTGGCAGATCGTCACCTTCTTGCCGTACTGCGCGGTCACCGCCTTGGTGCCGGCCGGCGACACCGTCGCGCCGAACGACGCGAAGGCGATCACGGCGAGCACGGCGACGAACGAGAGTCCGGCCAGTTGCGTGGCCCGTCTTGTCGTCAGGTGTCTCATCTGCGGTGGGCTACCCGCCGCCGGTCGTCCCAAACCCGAGCTCCTCGAGCTCCGGGCTGAGCGGGTTGAGCTGTTTCGCACGCGTGAATGCGGCATTCCGCGCAGCTCCGCGGTTTGCGAGGCCCAGGTCGAGCCACGTTTCCCAATCGTTCGGATTTTGTGAAATTGCGCGACGGAAGCTTCGGCGTGCCGCGACGGTGGAATCGGACGCGAGCTGCGCCTCGCCGAGCAGCTTCCAGGGTTCGGCCGACCACGGCTGGAGCGTGTGTGCTCTTCGCGCTGCGGCCGCGGCCGCGGGCTGGTCGTCCCGGTCGGCCGCCGCGATCGCCTGCTCGAGCCGCCGGTTGCCGGCGAAGGCGAACGCCGCCACCAGACAGAGCGCCGCCGCTGCGACCGCCCAGCCGCGGGCGAGCCGCGGGCCGTCAGCAGGGACGAGCGTCGCAGCGCCGCAGGCCAGCGCCGCAACCGTGACGGCAGCGAGCTCCCAGTCCCAGTCCTGCGCCGCGTGGATGAGGAACGCCCCGTACGGCGCCAACGCCACGGGCGTCCACGAGCTTCGCTCGCCAAGGAATGGCGCCACGAGCGCGACGAGCAGGAAGACGAGGCCGAGGGGGCCGAGCTCTGCCAGGGTCTCGAGGTAGAGGCTGTGCGAGTCCTGGACCGGCTGCGGCACGGGGCGGTCCTGCAGCCAGGCGAGGGCGAAGGTGCCGGCCCCCGAGCCGAGCAGCGGGTGGTCCTCGACGACCCCGCCCGCGACCCGCCAGTAGTCGGCGCGGTTGCTCCCCGACAGGCTGAGCACCCGGGCGCCCGAGTCGCCGTGCGTCGGCGCCGGCGCGGCCTCGAAGGAGTCGACGACTGCGCGCGGGCCGCCAATGGCGGCGAGGCCGGCGACTACCACGACCACCGGGGCGGCAACCAGGGCGCCGGCGAAACCTCTTCGAACGCGATTCGACGGCGTGCGCTCGAGCCCGCGGACGGCCCACAGGCCGAGTGCCGACAGCGCGCAGAGTGCGAGCACCAGCACGGCGAGCCCCGCAGTCGCGCCGATGCGGTCCGCCGCAACGACGCCGACCGCCGCCGGGACGGCGACCAGCAGCGCGATCGCGGCGAGCTGGAGGCGGCCGGGCCCGAACGCGACGCCGATCGCGAGGCCCGCGCCGAGTGCGAGCCACGCTCCGCGGCTGAACGTGAAGTAGAGCGTGACCGCGAAGAGCGGGGCGCATGCAGCGCCGAGGGCTGCCGCCGGTCGCTCGGCCCGTGCGGCCACCCCGACGCCGAGCAGCAGCCCCATCGCGGCCAGGATTCCCATGCCGTTCGCGTAGCCGATCGGGTCCGCCAGCCGCTCGGCCACCGACGGGTCCGCCACGAGCGGCGTCTCCGGCGTCCCGAGCAACCAGTCCCCGAGCCCGTAGCCGCAGAGGACGGCAGCGGCGCCGAGCGTCCCGGCGAGCAGGGCGGCGCGCGTGGCCGCGACGAGGAAGACGGCGGCGGCGCCGACGTAGAGCAGCGACCGCTCCGCCTCGAGCACGGACGCGTCGAGGTCGTCCGACCAGGCAAGTGAGAGCGCCGTCCAGGCGGTGGAGGCCGCAAGGCCGCCGAGCAGCAGCAGCCCGGCCCGCTGCGGACGCCGTGCTCCACGCGCGAGGAGCACGGTCAGCACTGCGAGCACCGCGACCGCGCTCCACCCCCACGAGGTCGGCGAGTAGCCGCCTCCGTCGAGCCCGAGGCCGGCGACGAGGACGAAGACGCCGAGCGCCGCGACCTCGTCGCGGGTCACGCCGGGGCAACCCTCCTGCGAATCGCCACGGTGGCCACGAGCCCGGCGATCACGGTCGGGGCCATGGTGAGGAAGCGGTAGATCAGGACGGCGGCCACGACGCCGGCGTTCGTCCCCCCGAAGCCGATCAACGCTCCCGTCAAGCCCAGCTCGACGACGCCGACCCCACCCGGCGTGATCGGGAACGAGCCGAGGATGCGGGCGAGCGACCAGGCCGCGAACGCCTCGACCAAGGACACCTCTGAGCCCGGCACGTCGCACGCGCGGAGCGCAACCAGCAGGACGAGGAACACGTTCAGTGTGCCGACGATCGTCGCAAGCGTCAGTAGATGCCAGCGCTGGCGGAGGAGCACGACGGCGTCGTCACGGAAGCGATCGAAGCTCGCCCCGCCCCACGCGACCGGCGGCCGCCGGAGCAGCGCCAGCCCCCAGCTGGCCGCTGCTGCGGTGAGATTCCCGATCTCCATCGCCATCCGAGGGCTCGAAAGCACGAGCCCGAGCGCGGCGACGGCAACGCCGAGCACGGCGACGCCGACGAAGGCGGCCGTCGCGAGCAACGCCGAGTCACCGCCCGTTGCGGTTAGAAGGAAGACGGCGACGATCGGGTACGACAGGTTCGCGAACTGGTTCCAGAGGCTGACGAGGGTGACGGCGCGCGCGATCTCGCGCGGTGCGAACCCCCACCGGCGCAGGATGCCGTACGCACCCGCGATCCCGACCGCAGCTCCGGCGGGGACGACGATCGAAATCGCCGTCGCGATCTGGGTGAGGGCGAGCGCATCGCGAAAGCGCAGGCCGGGGAGGGCGGCGATCCAGGGCGGCGCGAACGTGAGGATGTTCAGCGCTGTGACGGCGAGGAGGGCGACGATCCAGGGCCACGAGAGGTCGCGCACGATCCCCCACACGTCGCGGTAGTCGGCGATCTTCGGCAGGAAATACGCGAACGTGACGACCACGAAGACGAGGCCCACCGCCCCAAGCGCGTAGCGCCGCCACGGGCGTTGCGTCCGTGCGACCTCGGCGTCCATCGGCGCATGATCGTTCATCCCGTCGGGAGGATGATCAGTCCGAGGGCCGTCGGGACAATCGACGGGTGGCCGCGCTCGTCGAGGAGATGACCGAGGTCCGAGGCGGGACGTTCCTGATGGGGTCCGAGCGGTTCTACCCCGAGGAGAGGCCGGTCCGGGAGGTCCAGGTCGAGGACTTCTCGATCGACACGCATCCCGTCACGGCCGCGGAGTTCCGGCGCTTCGTACGCGACACCGGCTACGTCAGCGTCGCCGAGCGGCCACTCGACCCTGCCGACTACCCTGAGGCCGACCCCGAGCTTCTAGTGCCGGGATCCCTCGTCTTTCGCAAGACGCCGGGGCCCGTGTCGCTGGACGACGTCCGCAACTGGTGGCAGTACGTCCCCGGCGCGTCGTGGAAGCGGCCGGGCGGTCCCGGCACAACGGTCAACGGCCGCGACCACCATCCTGTCGTCCAGGTCGCCTACGAAGACGCTGAGGCGTTCGCCGCCTGGGCGGGCAAAGAGCTCCCGACCGAGGAGGAGTGGGAGTACGCGGCGCGCGGCGGCCTCGAAGGCGCCGACTTCGCCTGGGGCGACGAGCACTTCCCCGGAGGGGAGCCGGCGGCGAACAGCTGGCAGGGCGAGTTCCCCTGGCAGAACCTCAAGCTGGACGGGTTCGAGGGCACCTCGCCTGTCGGGAGCTTCACGCCGAACGGCTATGGGCTCCACGACATGTGTGGGAACGTCTGGGAGTGGACCTCGACGCCGTTCGCCGCGACCCACTCCCAGTCGCCGTGCTGCGCGCCGGAGCTCCTGCCTGGGGACCGCTTCCCGCGCCGGGTAATCAAGGGCGGCTCGCACCTCTGTGCTCCGAACTACTGCCTGCGCTACCGGCCGGCGGCGCGACAGGGTGAGACGATCGACACCTCGACCGGCCACATCGGCTTCCGTTGCGTCGTGCGGCGGGAAAGGAGAGAATCGTTCGATGAATAGAGGCATGCCTGCCCTGATCGCCGCCGGGGTGCTGTTCGGCGGGTTCATCCTCGGCGCGATCCTCGTCGGCGCCGACCTGGTCTTCCTCGGCGTGATCGTCGGCGCGTCTGCCGTCCCGGCCGCCTTCATCACCTGGGTGATGGCCGGGGACCGCTACTACTGATCTCGGCCTTCGCCTGGGGAGCGTTCGCGAGCTCCTCGCTGCTTGTCGGCGCGCTCGCCGCGCTGAACCTGAAGCTGAGCGCTCGGGTCGTCGGGCTCGTGATGGGGTTCGGCGCCGGCGTGCTCATCAGCGCCGTCGCGTTCGAGCTGTTCGCGCAGGCGGCCGAGACGACCCACCGCCACTCGGACGTCGCCGGGATCTTTGCCGGCTCGCTCACGTTCTACGTGGGCGACCGGTTCATCGATCGGAAGGGCGGCGAGGGGCGGAAGCGGATGCGAGGCGGCGGGCAGGAAGCCGGGGTTGCGCTGGCGATCGTCCTCGGCATCGTCCTCGACGGAATCCCGGAGTCGACCGTGATCGGGCTCGACCTCCACGCCGGCGAGGGCGTCAGCGTCGCCTTCTTGATTGCGGTCTTCCTCTCGAACCTCCCCGAGGCCGCTGGGGCGTCGACTGGCCTCGCGTCGTCGGGCTGGAGCTCACGGGCGATCTACACGCTCTGGGTCGTCGTCTCCCTCGTCGCCGGCTTCGCGTCCGCGGTCGGCTACGCGATCGCGGCCGCGTCCGGCGCGGAGGTCTACGCCTTCATCCTCGCTTTTGCCGCAGGCGCCATCCTCACGATGCTGGCCGACACGATGATGCCGGAGGCGTTCACACACGGCGGGAAGGCCGTCGGCCTGCTGACGACGCTCGGCTTCGCGCTGTCCTTCGCGATCAGCTCGCTGGAATAGGGCGCACGCCGCGCAGCCGCTGCGCGAGCTTGCGCACCTCGAGGGCGATCACGATCTCCCAGATGCCCATCACGATCGCCCACGCGCCGATCAGCGTGATCAGGATCGCGAGCGTGATGCCCGGGCGCCGGATCGCCCAGATCCCGAGCGGCGTCTCGATCACGCCGAGGATGAGCACGAGCCACCAGTGGGGTGCCTGCCGGTTCGCCAGAGCGCCGACGATGTGCATCACACCGCTGACGATGATCCAGGCGCCGATGAAGACGGCCAGAACGTAGAGCCCGCGATCGGGCCAGACCAGGAGCGCGATCCCCGCGGCGATTCCGAGCAGCCCGGCGATCACGTTCGTGGAACGAGTGCCGCCGTCGAGCGGCTTCGTGATCAGGTACGCGGCGCCCTGGATGATGAAGAGCGTCCCGACGAACGCAGCCAGGCCGTTGACCGTCCAGTCGATCGCCAGGATCAGCGCGCCGAAGACGATTGAGATCACTCCCGCGAGGAGGAAGACCCACCAACTCGATGCGACCTGCTCCGCCTCGTCGATCTCGAACGTCGTGCGATTGCTGAGCGGGTTCAGCAGCATCCGGCGCGAGTCTACTCCGGTAGTCGGCTGGCTATGCGCTCGAGCTCAGCGACCCGCTCCTCGATCCCCGGCGCGTCCCGACGCTGCGCCACGAGCAGGGACGCCACCGTCCCGGTCAGGAGCGAGAGGAACGCGAAGGCGAGGATCATCAGGATGGTCGCAACGAAGCGCCCCCAGGGCTCCGTCGGCGTGACGTCGCCATAGCCGACGGTGGTGACGGTCTGAACCGACCACCACAAGGCGCGCCCGAAGGTCGGAAACTCCTTGTTGTCGACGAGCCACATCACCAGGGCGGCGCCGACGGCGGTCGCGGCGATTGCCGTCATCAAGTACGGGATGATCCGACCGGTTTCCAGCGCACGAGCGAGGCGCCGGTTGGCCATCCGCATCAGCAGACCAGCCATACCCCCGCAGGTCTACCAGCCGTCCAGGACGGCTCCCGGCGCGAGCACCCGCACCTCCGTGTCGAGACCGGCGGCCTTGACGGCGCGCTCGAAGGCCACCGCAGGAAGGCGCAGGAACTCCGCGCGGCGGCTCCGATGGAAGGGGCGGTAGGTGCCCCAGTGGATGGGGACGACGACCTTCGGCTTCAGGCGCCGGACCGCCTCCGCCGCCCGCTCCGGGTTCATGTGCTTCCCACGCCCGAGCGTCGCGCCCCAGCCCCAGATCGGGAGCAGCGCCAGGTCGAGGTCCGGCACGAGGCCCTCCATCTCGCCGAAGAGGTCGGTGTCGCCGGCGAAGAAGACCCGCCGCGAGCCGAGGATGGCAAAGCCGAGCGACGGCCCTTCGCGCCGCGGCGGTCGCCCGCCCTCGTGCTCGGCGTGCGTCGCCTGTACGACGAGCGGACCGACCTCGACCTGGTCCCCCGCCTCGATCTCCTGGACGTGAAGCCCCGGCAGGTCGGCCGCCACCCCGCGCGGCGCGAGCATGCGGGCGGCGGACACGAACGCGAGCGAAGGCCGGTCGAGGTGGTCGTGGTGGGCATGGGAGATCAAGACCACGTCCGGCTGTTCGAGCGTGCGAACGTTCACCGGGGTGGCGCGCCGAAGGTGCGCAACGCGGTTCCGCAGCAGGGGATCCGTCAGCAGCCGGACGCCGTCGAGCTCGATCTCGACCGTCGCATGGCCGATGTAGCGCAGGCGCGGCATAACCCAGATAGGACGATGACGCAAACGGCGAAAGGGCGGTACAAGAGCGCCATGGGCCGCATGCTGCTTGCCCGGATCCTCGTCGTTCTGGGCGCGATCCTCGCCGTTCTCAGTCTGATCGCGGGCTATGTCCGCTTCCAGGCGCTCGACACACAGAATGTCGAGGACACCGCCGGGGAGCTGATCGCCGACCCGGAGATCCGCAACCAGGTCGCCGCGACACTCGTCGACCAGCTGTACTCGAACGTCGACGTCGAGGAGGTCCTCAACGAGCGTCTCCCGGCAGACCAGAAGGGGCTCGCCGGTCCGATCGCCGGCGCGATCAGGCTTGCCGCGGATCCGGCGGCGCAGCGAATCCTGGCCCGGCCGGCCGTGCAGGAGCTGTGGGTCCGATCGGTCGGACGGTCGCACCAGGCGCTCGTGAGGGTGCTGGAGGACAAGACGGGGCCGGTCACGACCGAGGGCGGCGACATCGTGCTCGACCTGCGTCCGCTCGTGATCCAGCTCGGCGACCGCATCGCCATTGTCGGGAACGTCAGCCAGCGGCTGGACCCTGACGCCGGACGGATCAAGATCATGGAGGCGGACCAGCTCGAAACGGCCCAGGATCTGACGCAGCTCGCGAAGACGCTCGGGACGTGGCTCTGGATCGTCCCGATCGTGCTGTGGGCGGTCGCGGTCTGGCTCGCGGAAGGGCGTCGGCGCTCGATCCTACGGATGATCGGGTTCTCGGCCATCCTCGTCGGTCTCGCCGTGCTAGTCGCCCGGCGCATCGCCGGCTCGGAAGTGGTCGACAGCCTCGCGAAGGCCGAGTCGGCCAGGGCGGCGGCGAGCGATGCGTGGGACATCCTCACCGACCAGCTCAAGGACGGCGGCATCACTCTCATCGGCCTCGGCGTCGTCCTGCTCGTCGCCGTCTGGATCAGCGGGCCGTCCAAGTGGGCGACCGACTCGCGCCGGTGGATGGCGCCCTACATCGCGCGCCCCGAGATCGCCTTCGGCGCCGCCGCGGCGCTGCTTCTCCTGCTCGTCTGGTGGGGCCCGACCATCCAGACGCAGCGCTGGCAGCTCGTGCTCGCGGCCGCGGTCGTACTCGGGCTCGGCGTCGAGGTGCTGCGGCGGCAGACGGCCGCGGAGTTCCCGGAATCGCAACCAACGACGAAAGGAGCAAGTCCATGACCACCGTTCCGGAAAGTCGGTCGCAGCCGGTCAGTGGCTGGGCCGTCGGCTTCGCCGCCTTCGCCGGCGCGATCATGCTGCTGGTCGGCATCTTCCAGGCGTTCG
Organism: Gaiellaceae bacterium; assembly: GCA_035605555.1. Taxonomy (GTDB): domain Bacteria; phylum Actinomycetota; class Thermoleophilia; order Gaiellales; family Gaiellaceae; genus JACDAN01. The sequence goes on along the minus strand of DASTHD010000024.1, from coordinate 5,275 downwards.
CCGGGCTCGCCGCGATCCTGAACGACGAGTTCTTCGTTCGGCGGCCGAACTACACCTACGACATCGACATCAGCGGGTGGGGCTGGATCCACCTGATCATCGGGATCATCGTCGCCGCGGCCGGGTTCGGCGTCTTCTCGGGCGCAACCTGGGCCCGCGCCGTCGGGATCACGGTCGCCCTCCTGAGCGCGATCGCGAACTTCTTCTTCATCCCGATCTACCCGGTCTGGGCGGTCCTGATCATCGCCCTCGACATCGTCGTGATCTGGGCACTGGCCACCTACACGGAAGACGCCGCAGCCTCGCGCTTCTGACCGACCTATGATCGCCGCCGTGCCGGGCTCGCGGCGACGACAACGAATGCCGACCGTGCTGCTTGAGCTCTCGGTTGCGAATGCGCTCTCGAGCCAGCTGTTCGTCCGGGAGCTCAACCGCGCGGGCTACCCCTTCACGCACGTCGGCCTCCTGACCCTCATCGACCTGTACGGCCCGATCACGCCCGGCGACCTCGAGGACGAGACGGCGATTCCGAAGACGACGTTGCGTGGGCGGCTGAACGGCCTCTACCAGCGGGGCTATCTCCGCCGGGTGCCGAACCCCGAGGACCGGCGATCGCACTTCGTGGAGGTGACGCAGAAGGGCCGGGCGTTCCTCGAGGAGATGCAGCCGATCCTCCGCCGGACGGAGCAGGTGATCGAGCAGGAGCTCGGCACCTCGCTCGAGGATTACAGGGCGCCGCTCGAACGCCTCCGGCTGGCGGAACGACGCCTGCTCGATCGCGATGTTTAGCCCGCGTTAAGAAGGGCGGATCCGTCCTAGATTTAGGGCGGATTCGTCCTTATTCTCGACGAGGTGCGCGTCATCTACTACGGCGTTCCCCCGCCGAAGCCGAAGCCGATCGAGCAGGACAAGACGCTCCTGCAGGCGGCGCTCCTCGCCCTCCGCGCGAGCTGACCCTCAGAACGTGGAGGGCGCCGTTTCCGGCGCCCTCCGTGGGGGGTCTCAGCGCCGCGTCGCCTACCGGGTGAGGCAGAGTGACGCGTAGTCCCACGTGAAGACCGGGTGGTAGTGGTAGCAACCAGTCCGGGACGACACGTAGTGACGGTCGTTCGGGCTCGCGAACGTCGCCATCGGCGAGGCGTTGCGGGCCAGGTCGACGTCCAGCTGGCTGAACGTTTGATACCGCTTGACGCCGACCATCTGCTTCGCCCGCGCGATCTTGCGGTTGTACGCGGCCGAGTTGAAGTACGAGAAGTTGACGCCGTTGGCGGGCCGGATCGTCGTCCCGTCGACTAGGAAGATGAAGTCGTACGGGTCGAAGTAGTCCATGTGCCAGCCCTCGAGCCCCATGTCGAAGGGCTCGCCGCGCCGACCTTCCAGCTCGAACTGGGTCGCCCTCGGGAACAGCTTGATGTCCATGTTGATCCCGATGTTCCGCAGGTTCGCCTGGACGATCTGGCACTGCTGCGGAGCCGGAGCCCTGTTCGAGCAGTACATGACGCCGCTTCCGCTGCGCGTGGCGCCGCGGGCGAGCGACCGAGCCCTTGTCAGGTTCGGATGCCGCGGGTAGAGCGCGACGTTCTTGAAGCCGCGCATCGTCGGCGGCATGTACTGATCGTTCACGACGCCGCCGTACGCACCGCGCTGGACGAGAATCGCCTGGCGGTCGATCGCGTACTGGACGGCCTTCTTCAGCCTCATGTTGCCGAGGGCGCCGCCGCCGAACAGCGGGCGGTCGTGGTTCATCGACAGGTACTGGATCGTCGGTGCCGGGTTGGCGAAGTAGCGGCCCGGCGACGCCTTCTTGACGCCGTAGCGGCGGCCCAGCTCGGCGTGCGCTGACGGCGGGATGTCACCCGTGTCGGTGACGCCACGATCGATGTTCAGCTTGATCGTCTCGAGCGGCAGGCCGACGTCGACGACGATCGAGTTGACGTTGTGCGGCCGCGGGCCCTTGTAGAACCTGTTGCGGACCACGACGACCTGGCGGTTCCGCTCCCACTTCTGGATGTAGTACGGGCCGGCCGAATGGACGGGTGCGTTCACGCCGTCCGGCTCGAGCGGCAGGTTCGTCGGGATCGCCTGGAAGAACGGCATCGCGAGCCGGGCCAGGAGGTCCGGAGCGCGGCGCGTCATCTTGATCTGCAGCGTGTACTTGCCGACGGCCTTGAGGCCGGAAGCGCGCGTCGCGCGGCCGGCAATGACCGCCTCTGCGCCGACGATGTCCTCGACGAACGGCTGCGCCGGCGAGCTCATCCGCCGGGCGAGGTCACGGTTGATCGCGTACACGAAGTTCGCCGCGGTCACCGGCTGACCGTTGGACAGCCTGAAGCTGTTCTTCAGCTGGAAGGTGTAGGTGAGCCCGTTCTTGGAGATGCGCGGGAAGCCCTTGGCGACTTCCGGCACCAGCCGGGATCCCTTCGGGGCCGGGGCGTCGGGGTAGTTCAGGAGCATCGCCGACGTCGCGTACATGATCGCCCAGGAGGGCGTGTAGTACGCGAGCGCCGGGTCGACGTAGTCGATGTCGACCGAAAGGCTGTGCTTGAACGTCCCACCAACCCTGGCCTGGCCGCTCGACGACGCCTGCGGGGCGGCGCTGCTCGACGGGCCCGCGAGGGCCGATGCGGCGAGCAGCCCGGCGCCCACGAGGAGCATCGCGAGCGAGACCATGAGCCGTCTGTGCATGAGACTCCTTTCATTGGGAGCCGGCGCAACCGCCTGCGCCGGCTCGGGAACGCGGGATGCGTCCTTCAGCCCCTCAAACGGCTCGAAATAGAGGATGTTAGATCTCGTTCACGAGCATGAATTGCCCGTTCAGAGGACGTAATCGAGCCTGAACAATCTTTTCGGCCGCTTGTGGCGTCTCCGACAAGTGGATGGGCCGATCGACCCCCGCGAGCCCCGGGCGCCACGCGCCCCGCGCGAGCCTGTACCAGGAGCCTCTGTGCAGCCGCTGAGACGCTGGCCGGGGATCGAGCTCCGGCATCTCGAGGCGCTCGCCGTCGTCGCGGACGAGGGAAGCTTTCGGCGCGCGGCGCGGCGCCTCGGCTACACGCAGTCCGCGATCAGCCAGCAGATCGCGGCGCTCGAGCGGGCGATTGGCCACGCGGTGCTCGAGCGCCCGTCGCGCGGTCGCCCGCTCGCGCTTACCGACGTCGGCAGCCGGCTCCGGCGTCTGTACGAGACCGTCGAGCAGGCAATGGCGGCCGCACGCGCCGACGTCGCCGCGGTGGCGGCCGGCGCTACCAACGTCGTCCGGATCGGGGTCGCGTTCGCGCTGCCGCACCTTGCCGACGCCGTCGTCACGGCGCGGACGCGGAACCCGCGCGTGCTCGTCGAGGTCGTCCGGGGCGTCGAGGACGAGCGGCTGCTCCGCCTGGTCGAGAGCGGCTCCCTCGACTTCGCCGTCGTCCGGAGCCCGGCGGCGGGCGATGCCGTCATGCTCGGCGAGGTCGCGTCCTGCGCCTACGTGCTCGCGATCTCGTCGACCTCGCCGCTCGCTCGGACCAAGACGCGCCTCGGCCTCTGCGACGTCGCGGAGTACGCCCGGATCACGACGGCGGACGGCACCGCGTATGCCGACGACTCGCAGGCGGCGATCGTCGCCGTCGACGCCGAGATGGCGCTCGAGCTCGTCGCCGCCGGCGCCGGGGTGGCGGTGCTGCCGGGGATCCTCGCGGGCAGCGCGCCGCCGACGGTGGCCGTCCGGCCGCTGCGGGACATCCTCCCGCCCTTCCAGATCGCGATCGCCGCCAGCACGGAGCTCTCGCCCTCAGGCCACCAGATTGCGGACCTGGTCCGGCTGGCGATCGACGGCTGGCCGGGCGCGGGCGAAGCCGGCAAGAACGCCACCCCCGCCTAACCGGACCAGGCCCGCGCGGACACGACGGGTGTCTGACACCGGCGAGGACCGTTTAGGGCGCATCCCGGGCGGCAACCATTGAGGCGTGGCGGAACCGAGGCGAGACGACGACGCGCCGCTCGAACGCGAGGCGCGCGAGGCTGCGCGCGGCGAGAGCAACAAGACGCCTGCGCTCGTCCTCGGCGGTGTCGGCGGCCTGATCGGGATCGTCGTCCTCGTGCTGGCGGGGATCGCGTTCCTGCTCTACTGGCTGCTCTGACCCGCGGCGGTTCGCGCCGGTGCGGCCGCATGAGCGCCGCATGAGCCGCCTCTTGGTTGACAACGCCTCGGGGCGCAGCGTTGAATCTTCGCCATGCTCCTCGCCGAGGTCGAGTACGTGCGCCCGACGAGCGTCGACGACGCAGTGCGCCTCCTGGGAGCGCACGACGGGGCACGGCCGCTCGCCGGCGGCCAGACTCTGACGAACGTGATGAAAGCCCGCGCGGCCGCGCCCGACGTCCTCGTCGACCTGAACAAGCTCGAGGAGCTTCGTACGATTGGACGCAGCGGGGACGGGGGCCTCGAGCTCGGGGCGATGGTGACTCTCGCCGAGCTGATCCGGTCGAGCGACGTCGCGGATGCGCGCCCGATCCTGGCCCAGGTTGCCGCCCAGATCGCCGACGTGCAGGTGCGAAACCGGGGGACGATCGGCGGGAACATTTGCTCGAACGACCCGACGAACCACCTGCCGCCCGTCGTTGCCGCGCTTGGAGCGACGATGACGATCCGCGGCGCCGACGGCGAGCGCACGGTCAGCGGCGACGAGTTCTTCCTGGGCGTCTACATGACCGCTGTCAGCCCCGGGGAGCTGCTGACGTCGATCACCGTGCCGGCCGGGAGCGGCGGCGACGGCTTCGCGTCGATCCCCATCGGTCGCGACGGCACGTGCATCGCCAACGCTGCCGCGTCGATCTCCGACGGGCAGGCGCGGGTCGCCCTCGGGTGCGTCGCGGCCACGCCGGTCGTCCTGACAACGGCGCCGGAGGAGGCTGCGGTGCGCGAGGCGGTCCGAGGCGCCGACCTCGATCCACCGTCCGACGTCCACGCCTCCGCGGAGTACCGCAAGCATCTCGCCGAGATCGTCGCCGTCCGCGCCGTCCAGGAGGCCTCCTCGTGACCGAGCCCATCCGAAGCCAGCTGATAGCCGTCGAGGTGAACGGGGAGCGGCACGAGCGCGACGTCGAAGCGAGACGCCTGCTCGTCCACTTCCTGCGCGACGACCTCGACCTGACCGGTACGCACGTCGGCTGCGACACGGGCAACTGCGGTGCCTGCACCGTGATCGTCGACGGCGTCGCGATCAAGAGCTGCATGATGCTCGCCGTCCAGGCCGACGGCTCCTCGATCCAGACGGTCGAGGGTCTGGCGCCGGAC
>DASTHD010000018.1:0-11068 GCA_035605555.1 Gaiellaceae bacterium | reverse complement strand
GTGCTCGGCCTCTTTCGCGCCGCCCGCGACCGCGGCCAGACGGTGCTGCTCGTCACGCACGACGCGAGCGTCGCCTCGGCGGCGGATCGGGTGATCACCCTCCGCGACGGACTGGTTGCAGACGAGACAGAGCTCGTGGCGGCGCGCCAGGTCGCCCCGCTGCTCGAGCTGGAGAGCGCCGGGTGACGGTCCTGCTGACCCGGCTGGCGTTCGCAGGCATCCGCTCGCGGCTGCTCGCGAGCGCGCTGACGATCGTGATCGCGGCGGCGGCGGTGGCGACGATCGTGCTCGCCCTGGAAGTCCGCTCGAGCGGAGTGGATCCCTGGCGGCGGACGTTTGCCGCGGCCCACGGGGCACACGTGCTCGGCTACGCCCGATCGCAGGGCGACGCGGCCGCCATCGGCGACCTGCCCGGGGTGACCGAGCACGGTAGGCCCCTCCCGCTCGCGTCGGCGACTATCGGCCCGCGCGGAAGCACCGATCAGGTGCTGTTCGCGGCCCCGAGCGGCCACACGGAAGTGAACAAGCCCGTGCTGACGGCCGGCTCGCACCTGCGTGAGGGCGGCATCGTGCTCGAACGCAGCCTCGCCCGCGCGCTCAGCATCGACATCGGCGCGGTGATCGACGTGACGGGCAGGCGCGGCTCGATCGACCTTCCGGTGCTCGGCACGGCGGTCGTTCCCAGCCAGGCGCGCTACCCACGCAGCAGGCCCGGCCTGGCCTGGGTCGCCCGCTCGACGCTCGAACGGATCGAACCCGATCGCGCGCGCTGGCGCTGGTCAGAGGCGGTGCGGCTGGCGGATCCCTCCACGGCTGCGGCGTTTGCCGAACGGGCCGCGGCGGCCGTTCCGGCAACGGCTTCGCAGTCCGGGGCGATCTACTTCGAGACCTGGCAGAACCAGCGCGACAACGCGCTCGGCGATGCACAGGGCACGCAGGTGATCGTCACCATCTTCACGGTCCTGCTCCTGATCGTCGCCTCCGTCGTCGTCGGCATCGTCGTCGGCGCGAGAGCCAGTGAGGAGCACCGTCAGATCGGGCTGCTGAAGGCGGCCGGCTTCACGCCGCGCCAGGTCGGCATCGTCTTCGGGCTCGAGTCCGCCACACTCGGTCTCGTCGCGGCCATCCTCGGCTTCGCTCTCGGGGTGATCCTTGCGCCCCGCCTTGCCGCGCCCAGCACCGAAACGCTGCTCGGCTCGCCGACGATCGCCGCGAATCCCTGGCACATCGTCGTCGCCTACGGTGTCGTGCTTCCCGTGCTGCTGGCGGGAGCATTGACCTCGGTGCGGCGCAGCACTCGCTTCACCGTCCTCGAAGCGATCCGTGCCGGCAGCTCGTCTCCACCCACGTCACGGCTGGCGCGTGCTGTCGTCCCATCCGTCATGCCGTTGACCATCGCGGTCGGGCTCAAAGATCTCTTCGCGCGAGGACGCCGAGCGCTTCTGCTCGCCGCCGCGATCGCCCTCACGGACGCCGTGGTGATCGTCGCGCTCTCACTCGACGCCACCCTCGACGCGCAGCGGGCGTCCAAGACCAGTGACTTCCCGGACGAACTGCTGCTCCTCATCTACACGCTCGACACCACGTTGCTGGTGATCACCGCCACGACGCTCGTTGCCGTCGCCTTGCTCTCGGTCCGCGAGCGCATCCGCGACTACAGCGTGCTCAAGGCGGTCGGCCTCACCCCTCGCCAGATCACCTCGACGGTCATCAGCGCCCACGCCGGCCTTGCGGCGCTCGCAGCGATCCTCGCCGTCCCGCTCGGCATCGGGCTCTACCTGGCCCTCTTCGCGATCGCAGGCGACACGTCCGAGGACGCCGTCATCGCACCCTGGTGGTCGCTCGCGCTCGTCCCGATCGGAACCGTGCTCGTCGTCGTTGCGGCCACCAGCCTCCCGGCCCGGCTCGCCACGCGGATCCCCACCGCTGACGCGCTCCGCTACGAATAGCGAGCCCGGCGCACGTAGCCTCCCGCCCGTGCACCGGCTCACCAAGGCACAGGCTCGGCGCATCGCAGTGCGCGCGCAGCTCCTCGACGCGCCCCGGCCGACCGAGCTGCTCGCCGTCGTCCGCCAGCTAACACTGCTCCAGATCGACCCCACCGCGGCAATCGCGCCGAGCGCGGATCTCGTCGCCTGGAGCCGCCTCGGCTCGACGTATGAGCCCGACCAGCTGAAGCGGGCGCTCGAGCAGGACCGGACGTTGTTCGAGCTCGACTCGATGATCAGGCGGATCGGCGATCTCGGCCTGTACCTCGCCGGCGCGGAGGACTGGCCCAGGTACAGACAACCCGGGACTGGCTCCGCGACAACGACCGCTTCCGGCGCGACATCCTGAAGCTGCTCGGCGCGTCCGGGCCGATGACCTCACGGGAGATCCCGGACACCTGCGCCGTGCCGTGGGCCTCGTCGGGCTGGACGAACAACCGCAACGTCACCCAGATGCTCGAGCTCCTGATGATGCGCGGCGAGATCGCGATCGCCGGCCGCATCGGCCGGGAGCGGCTGTGGGACCTTCCCGAGCGCGTCTACCCGGCCGACGCGGACGTCCCGTCGGTCGAGGAGGCGGCGCGTTTGAAGAACGAGCGGCGGCTCGCCTCACTCGGCATCGCCCGCCAGAAGCGACCGGCAATGCCGATGGAGCCGGCCGACGTCGGCGAGGCAGGCGAGCCCGCGGTGGTCGAGGGCACAAAGGGCGAGTGGCGCGTGGACCCAACCGCGCTCGGTCGGGACTTCGAGGGGCGGACGGCGCTGTTGTCGCCGTTCGACCGGCTCGTCCACGACCGGGTCCGCACCAAGGAGTTGTTCGACTTCGAGTACACGCTCGAGATGTACAAGCCGGCGGCCAAGCGCCGTTGGGGCTACTTCGCGCTCCCGGTGCTTCACGGCGATCGTCTGATCGGGAAGGTGGACGCCAAGGCCGACCGCAGGGCCTCGGTCCTACGTGTCAACGCGATCCACGAGGACGTGAAGTTCACCCGCACGATGACGAAGGGCGTTCAGGCGGAGCTGGAAGAGCTGGCGTCGTGGCTCGGGCTGGGCTCGGTCGACTGATCCTGGGCCGTGAACGGTCGAGGCCATTACTCTCTCCGCGTGGCCGAGCTCGAGGCGATCGGGATCACGACCTCCGACCTGGCCGCGTCGCTTCGCTTCTACGGCCTCGTGGGAGTCACAGTCCCGGATCCCGACGAGGACCACGTCGAGGCTCAGGTGCCCGGCGGGCTAAGCCTGATGTGGGACACCGAGGAACTGATCAGACAGATCGAGCCCGACTTGCCGAGCCCGGTTCGTCAGCGCATTGTGCTCGCCTTCCGCTGTGCAGATGCCGCCGACGTCGATGCGACGTACACCCGCGTCGTGGACGCCGGATTCGAGAGCAAGGCGGAGCCCTGGGATGCGTTCTGGGGGCAGCGCTTCGCCTATCTGCGCGACCCGGATGGCAACACTGTCGCCCTGTTCGCCCCGCTCGGATAGATCCGCCTAGGCGGGCGACGCCGCTGCGGGCTAGTCGCCGAGCCAGCCGTCGCGGTACCGGGTCAGGACGCTCCGCCCGAACCGGGCGTATGCCTCGCTCGGCTCAGAGGTCTCGCGCTCGACACCGGCGCCGTGGCGTAGCGCCGTCTCGTCGACGGTGTACGAACCCCAATCAGGGCCTGTGGAGCGATCGCGTGCGCCGACGGCGAGCACGAGACACGGCGCGGTTCCGGCTCCGATGATCGTGTGGTTCGTGCCCGGAGGGCAGTGCACGAAGTCCCAGGATCGGAGCCGGCGTTCTTCGCCCTCGACGATGAGTAGCGCCTCGCCCGACAACAGGAGGAAATCCTCCTGGTCGGCTTCCCAGTGGTACATCGACATCGGCTCGCCAGGCCCGAGCAGCGTCAGGTTGATCCCGAGCTGCGTGAAGTCCGTGGCTCCCTCGAAACCCGCGCCCTCGAACTCACACAGCACGCCGCGACCCATCCGCTCCCACCAGTGCGTCTCACGCGCGTTCAGAACGAACCAGCCGTCGCCTTTCGGGACGAGGCCGTGCTCCGTCGGCACGAGCTGCGACTCGGGGACCATCGATGTGAGCATGACACGGAGCTCTCGCCGGACCGGGCTGTCCTCGGCGGTCATCGCGAACGTCGGAAGGCTGCTCGACCGTCGATCAACGCGCGTGTCGCGCTTGCGGCCTGCTCGACCGCTCGGTCGACGTCGGCTGGGTCGAGTGGCCCTGGTTGGTCGGTGAGCAGCGCGGCGTAGCCGTGGGCTGTGGCCTCGACCGCGTCGGTGAGCTGCTCCGCCCCGTCAGGGTCTCCGGGGCAGAGCTCGGCGACGCAGGCGGCCATCGTGCCCTCGACGTCTTCGTAGGCCTCGCGCAGCTCTGGGTGACGCTTCTTCTTGTCGAGGCCCAGGCCGAAGAGGACACCGAAGAGGTCGGCTTGCTCTGCCGCGAAGCGGACGTAGCCGCCGGCCATCGCCGCCAGCCGCTCGCCCGGTGGATCGGTCTCGGTCGACTGCGCCGCCAGCGCCTCGCCGAACGCCTGCAGGGCGCGAACGGCGACGGCGGCGAGCAGCTCGTCCCGGTTGGCGAAATGCCGGTATGGGGCGGCCACGGTCACCCCGAGACGGCGGCTCAGTTCCGCGAGCGAGAAGTGCCGGACTCCTCGTGCGACGATCAGCTCGACGGCGCCGTCGACCAGCGCGGCCTTCAGGTCTCCGTGATGGTACGGCTTCGTTCGCGTCTTCGACACGCCGGTCGAATGGGTCAGGACGCCGGCAGATGATCACGCCAAGAGTGCCGCGGCTCGTACCCGATCGCGTGCCGGGCGCGATCGCTCGCAAGCAACGAGCCGAACTCCCCGACGTCGCGAGTCAGCGGCACACCTGGGAAGACCTCGTCGAGAAGCTCCGACGACGGGCGGTTCATGACCGTGTCTCCCGCCGCGATGATGAAGCTCGGGCTGTCCACGACAGCGTCTGTCGACGCTTCGAGCGCAAGGCGGCAGGCCGCCGCCACGTCGCGGGCGTCGACGTAGCTCCAGAGGTTCCACTTGCGCAGGTGCGGGTTGGCCCAGACGGAAGGAAATTCCTGGTAGTCGCCGGAGCCCATGATGTTGGAGAACCGCAGCGCTATGAACGGTATTCCTGACCAGGCCGCGATTTGCCCCGCGATCGTTTCGCTCGCGACCTTCGACAGCGCATACGACGTCGTCGTGATCGGGTAGTGATCCTCGTCCACCGGCGCGTAGCGCGGCGGCAGCCCGTCGGCTTCCACGAACGGCATCTCGCTCGAGCCGACGCCGAAGAAGAGGCCGAGGGTCGTCTCGCTCGACGCCCAAACCACACGCCGCAGACGAAGTCTGGCCGCAACGTGAAAAACGTTGAAATTCATCGCCACGTTCGCATTGAAGGTGACGGCCGGCGTGGAGAGGCCGGGCGCCGGAATGTTCGCCAGGTGAACCACAGCGTCTGCCCCCTCGAGCGCCCCGAGTGCCTGCCCGTAGTCCGTCAAGTCCGCCCGGAGCATCCCCGCCTCCAGGTCTTCTCTGGATGCCGCCAGGTCGGTCGCCGCAACGTCGTAACCGTGCTCGAGCAGGTCGCGCACCACGGCGCGGCCTGCCTGGCCGCCCGCCCCTGTCACACACACCCGCCCCGCCGTCACAGTCGCCATACCAGCCACCTCCGCCGCTTGCGATGTTAGCGCCTCTTACAAAGTAAACGCTTATGCTCGCCTCAAGCCGTCCGGTCCGAGAGACAGGAGGGACGATGTCGAGCCCAGTCCTCGTCGTTGACAGCTCCGACATCCGCGAGGGGAAGCTCGAAGAGGTAAAGGCAGGGGTGGAAGACCTGGTCGCGTTCGTCGAGGCGAACGAGGCGGAGCCGCTCGCGTACGACATCTACTTTGACGAGGCGGGCACGCAGATGACGGTCGTCCAGATCCACCCGGATTCGGCGTCGCTGGAACGCCACCTGACGGTAGCCGGGCCCGTCTTCCGCAGATTCGCTGACTTGCTAACGCTGGGCAGAGTCGACGTCTACGGAACGGTCAGCGAGGCTGCGCTCGAGCAAATTCGTGGGAAGGCGCAGTTGCTCGGAAACGCGCCTGTTGTCGTTCATGAGCTCCATTCGGGCTTCAGCCGATTCGCGGCCCACAGCTAGTACGAATCCTGCACGCGCTCAGCGAAGAGCCTCCTCGAACCGCGGGTCGTCGCGTACGGCGGCCAAGTCGTCGTCTCTGCGCGCGTCCTCGCGGAAACGCGGAAGCAGCTCGACGGACCGCCGGAGGTGGGCGAACGTTTCGTCGCCGGTGTCGCCCGCCAGCGTTGCGAAGCACGCGTAGTTGTAGTGCAAGCCGGCGTGGTCCGGCATGTGCTCGAGGCCACCGCGGACCGCTTCGACCGCGTCGGCGTAGCGCTCTTCGTCGTAGGCGGTCATGGAGTCCCTGTGGAACGACCACGCCTCACCCCAGTCCACCCCCTGGTACGCCTCGCCCGGCGTGGCGCCGAGGGCGAGGACGGTTCCGTCCCCGGTCGCCTTCCGCCGCGACTCCGGCGCGACGAACACGAGTGTTCCTGGGGGCGCGTCGACCGCCTCGCCGTCGACCTCGAAGGTCGCCTTCCCGTCGAGCACGAGGTACAGCTCCTCCTGACCCGACCCGGCCTCGTCGTGCTCGCTGATCAGCGTCCCGTCCTCGCTGGGCGTGTAGGCGTTGATTCCGAACGCCTGGATCCCGAGGTGCTCGCGCACCGGAATGTCTCTGCCGCGCCGCTCGATGTCGTCGAGGTGCGCGACCTGCCAGTTCGCCTTCTCGCTCATCCGATCACCTCCGTGTAGCGCGCATCGGCGCCAATCCGAGCACGTGCAGACATCGAGAGACGGGAGCGACGGGACTCGAACCCGCGACCTCCGGCGTGACAGGCCGGCGTTCTAACCAACTGAACTACGCCCCCGGGGAGGGACGATTGTAGCCGAGGCCGTCTGCGGAACCTCGGCCACGAGCTCCCTGGAGAGCCGGTCGAGCATCGCCCGTACGTCGTCGTGTCGCTCTGGCTCCCAGCCGTCGAGCAGCTCGGCGAGGCCCTCCCGCCGAGCTTCGACGATGCGTGCGTAGGCCGCTTCGCCCTCCGGCTGCAGCCGGCCGTCCTCGAGCAGCCCTCGGGCGCCGAGGGCGTCCCGCGCCGCAGCGAGATGCTCGTCGGAAAGGTCGAGCTCAGCGCCCTCGCCAAGCCGCGCCAGGAGCCAGACCTCGGCGGGGGACAGGTCGAGCTCGGCGCGCTCAGCGAGCCGCTGATAGACGCGCCAGTGGTTCTCGCGCCGGGCGAGCGTGGCGACGATGCGCTCGAGCTCCGGCAGCGACTCGGCTTCGCGCGGCATCGCGAAGGTCTCGGCGACGCCCTCCGCGCGTGCGCTCTGGCGCAGCGGGATCTCCCGCAGCAGCCACGTCAGTGCGAACGCGAAGAGCGAGACTCCCGCCGCCGCCATGAACACCGGCCGGAGCGACGCGGCGAAGGCTTCCACGTAGGCAGCGTGGACGGCGGGCGGGAGGGCGTTGACGAGCGACGGCGCCGCCGCGGCCGGCGGGCGCACGCCGCGTGGGAGCAGCTCGTGGAGGTTGGTGGCGAGCCGGTTCGCGAAGATCGCGCCGAAGATCGAGACGCCGATCGAACCGCCGACCTGCCGGGACAGCGTCGAGCCGGAGGTGGCGACGCCGAGCAGCTCGTACGGCACCGCGTTCTGAGCGGCGAGCACCAGCACCTGCATCGTCATCCCGAGCCCGAACCCGAGCACGAGCATGTAGATGGCGGTCAGCCAGACCGGCATCGACACGCCAATTCCGGAGAGGAGGAACATCGCGAGTGTCATCAGCGCCGTGCCGGCGATCGGGAACGGCCGGTATCGGCCGAACCGCGTGATCAGCTGGCCGCTTCCGACCGAGGTCACGAGCAGCCCGGCCATCATCGGCGTCAGCAGGAGGCCCGAGGACGAGGGGCTGTGGCCCTTGACGATCTGGAGGTAGAGCGGGAGATACGTCACGGCGCCGAAGAGCGCGAAGCCGACGATGAAGCCGACCGCGCTCGTCACGACGAAGATCCGGTTGCGGAAGAGCTCCAGCGGCACGATCGGCTCGGACGCGCGCCGCTCGACGAGCAGGAACCCGACGATCAGCAGCGCGCCCGCGACCATCAGCCCGACGATCTGCACGGAATCCCACGGCCAGGTCGTGCCGCCGAGGCTCGTGAAGAGGACGATTGCCGACAGCCCGCCGGCGAGCAGCGCCGCGCCGAGGTAGTCGATCTGGTGCCGCACCTGGGCGTGGCGCGAGTGGAAGACGGCGCCGATCACGACCAGCGCGAGGCCGCCGATCGGGAGGTTGACGTAGAAGATCCACCGCCACGTGAGGTGGTCGACGAAGAAGCCGCCGAGCAGCGGCCCGATCACCGTCGAGACGCCGAAGACGGCGCCGAAGAAGCCCTGGTACCGGCCGCGCTCCCTCGGCGGGATGATGTCGCCGATCACGGCGATCGTCGTGACGATCAGCCCGCCGCCGCCGATCCCCTGAAGGGCGCGGAACGCGATCAGCTCGCCCATGTTCTGCGCCAGGCCGCAGAGGGCGGAACCGACCAGGAAGATCACGATCGCGATCTGCAGCACGATCTTCCGTCCGTAGATGTCGCCGAACTTGCCGTACAGCGGCCCGACCACGGTCGACGCGAGGAGGTAGGCGGTGACGACCCACGAAAGGTGCTCGATCCCGCCGAGCTCCCCGACGATCGTCGGGAGCGCCGTCGCGACGATCGTCTGGTCGAGCGACGCCAGCAGGAGCACCAGCATCAGCGCGCCGAAAATCAGCCTGATCCGCGGGGCCTGAACCTGGGGCGCCGCGCTCAAGCGGCTCTAGATCTCGGTCAGGCCGAGCTGGCGGAGCAGTGTGACGCCGTCGGAGTAGACGTCCTTGCGCGCGACGAGCCCGTCCTCGATCGGGATCACGTCGAGCCCCCGGTACTCAACGGTCTTCCCGGTGGGCTCCACCTCGAGGTCGGCGCGGTTCATCTTGCCCAGGTGCGTCCCGCGCGCCGTCCACTCCTGCACGACGAGGTTGTCGCGGATGTAGGCCCGGCGCGTCTCGAAGCGCAGGTCGGGGAAGACCGTGAAGATCCCGCGAATCGCGCTGCCGATCGCGTCGCGCCCGACGTTGACGTCACCGGTCGTGTGGTTCTCGAACACAGAGTCGGTCGTGTGCATGTCGACGATCGCCTCGACGTCGTGGTCGTTCCACGCGTTGTTGTAGCGCTCGATGAACTCCCGGAGGTCGTGGCCGTCCAAAGCGGCCACTACGGTATCGGAGCCCCGTGACACGGCTCGACTGGATCGTGCTCGGCGTCGTCGCGTTCACCGCGCTGCTCGGGCTGTGGCAGGGATTCGTGATCGGCGCGCTCTCCGCGGCCGGCGTGATCCTCGGCGGGTTCATCGGTGCGCGGATCGCACCGCACCTGCTCCCGGACGGCGCGCACTCGCCGTACACGCCGCTCATCGCGCTCGCCGGCGCTGCCGCCGGCGCGATTCTGTTCGAGATCATCGGCTCGTCCGTCGGGACGGCGATCCGGAGCCGCCTGCCGCAGGGGCCGTTCCGCACCGCAGACTCCGCCGGCGGCTTCGCGTTCGGCGCCGTCGCCGGGCTCGCGCTCGTCTGGATCCTCTCGGCGGTCGCGCTCCAGCTGCCGGGTCAGGAGGATCTCCGGCGGGAGGTGCAGCAGTCGCGTGTGCTCCGGGAGCTGAACGACATCGTTCCGCCCCAGAAGGCCCTGCGGGCACTCGCGCGTGTCGACCCCTTCCCGGAAATCGCCGGACCGGCGCCGCCGGTCTCGCCGCCGGACGCACGGGTCCTCCGCGACCCGGACATCCGCCGCGCGCTGCCGAGCGTCGTCCGCGTGCTCGGCACAGCGTGCGGTCTCGGTGTCGCAGGCTCCGGTTGGATCGCGGCGCCCGGCGTGGTGGTGACGAGCGCCCATGTAGTCGCAGGCGAGCGGGACACGACGGTGGACGGGCCGAGGTCCCCGCCGCTGCCGGCGGACACGATCCTCTTCGACGTCCGCAACGACGTCGCGGTCTTGCGCGTGCGCGGCGACCTCGGAGCGCCGCCGATCCAGCCGGCGCAGCCGCGCCAGGGAGCGCTGGGGGCGATCCTCGGCTATCCGGAGAACGGCCCACTGACGGCGAAGGCGGCGCGGATCGGGCGCACCGCGGTCGCATTGAGCGAGGACGCGTACGGACGGGGTCCCGTGCCGCGGGAGATCACGAGCGTGCGCGGTGAGGTCCGCCCCGGGAATTCCGGCGGGCCGGTCGTGGACGAGGACGGCCGAGTCGTCGGGACGGTCTTCGCGGAGCGCATCGAGGGCGGCGCAGGCTACGCCGTCCCGACCGACGTCGTCGGGAACGACCTCAGGCGCGCGGGCCGCGCGGTCTCAACGGGCGACTGCGTGCGCTAGGAGCTCGAGCACCCCCAGCGGGCGCTTGAACGGCGCGACGAGGTAGACGCCCGCCGCACGGTCACGAGACGCCTCGATCAGCTCCTGCGCAATCTCCATGCCGACTCGCGGCCCGTCCGGCCCGGCCTCGCGCAGGGCCTCCTGCACGTCGTCCGGGACGATGATCCCGGGCACCTCGTTGTGAAGCCGGAGCGCCAGCGCGTGGCTCCAGACCGGGAAGATCCCGACGAGCACCGGGATCGGCGACTCTCCGCCGAGCCGGTCGAGGAACCGGTCGAGGTACTCGAGGTCGAAGACGATCTGCGTCATCGCGAAGTGCGCACCGGCGTCGATCTTCCGGCGGTAGCGCTCCAGCTCGAGATCGAGGTCGTCGGCGGATGGGTTGACGGCCACCCCGATGTGGAACGAGGTCGCGGCGTCGATCGACCGCCCGTTGTAGTCCTCGCCGCGGTTCAGGTGTGCCATCAGCTGGACGAGGCCGATCGCGTCGACCTCGTAGACGCCGCGCGAGCCGGGGTAGTCGCCGACCTCGGGCGGGTCCCCGGTGACGGCGAGGACGTTCCGGATGCCCTCGGCGTGGGCGCCCAGCAGCTGCGACTC
>DASTHD010000004.1:0-25903 GCA_035605555.1 Gaiellaceae bacterium | reverse complement strand
CCCTTGGTGCGGATCATCGCGGCGCCCTCGGCGATCCGCCTGAGCGCCTCGCCGAGGTTCCGGCAGCCGCAGACGAACGGGACCGTGAAGCTCCACTTGTCGATGTGGTGGCGCTCATCGGCGGGCGTCAGCACCTCGCTCTCGTCGATGTAGTCGACCTCGAGGGCCTCGAGGATCTGCGCCTCGACGAAGTGTCCGATGCGCGCCTTCGCCATCACCGGGATCGTCACGGCCTCCTGGATCTCGGCGATCTTGTCGGGGTCGGCCATCCGGGCCACGCCGCCCTGCGCGCGGATGTCGGCCGGCACGCGCTCGAGCGCCATGACGGCCACGGCGCCCGCGTCCTCGGCGATCCGAGCCTGCTCGGCGGTCGTGACATCCATGATCACGCCCCCCTTGAGCATCTCCGCGAGGCCGCTCTTGACCCGCATCGTGCCGATGTCAGCCATCCCCTAGATCCTAGCCCGTGAAGGCAAAGTGGTCGGTGCGCCGGCCGGCGGCGTCGACGGCGAACCCGTCGAGCCGCGCGCCGCGGATCACGACGTAGACGAAGCCCTGCTCCCGGCGCCCGGCGAGCCGCCGCGGATACCCCGCCGGACAGCGCCGCAGCGCGTAGTGCCTTGTCCCTCCGCCGCCGTGGACGACGTAGCGGACGCCCCGTCTCGGCGCGAAGCGCTGGTAGTTGTGGTCGTGCCCGGAGAGGACGAGCTGGACCCGGTAGCGCTCGAACAGCGGCACCCAGCGCGCCACCACTTCCGGGTGCGCGAGGTACGTGCCGCACGTGAACGCGGGATGGTGGAAGACGGCGATTCGCCAGCGGGCCTTCGACCGCGAGAGTGCACGGCGGAGCCACGCCGTCTGCGCGGGATCCACGGAGGTGGAATCGAGGAGATACAGCTCCACCGGCCCGATCACGCGGCGGTAGAAGCGGTTCGGCATCCCGAGCTCGTCGTACTCGTACCGGCCGCGGTCGACGCGCACGTCGTGGTTGCCGAGCACCCCGGCGACCTCGACACCTGCGCCGGCGAGCCAGCCGAAGCTCGCCTCCCAGTTCTCGTGGAAGGCCTCTGGGCTTGCGGTGTAGTCGCTGTCCCCGAGGGAGACGAGCCCCTCAGCCGGACTCCGGGCCTCGAAGCGGCGGACGGCGGCGCCGAAGCTCCGCTCCGCAGCACCCCCGACGCCGAAGTCGCCGATCGCGATCAGACGAACCGGCTGCGCCGGCGCGGGTCCGGCTCCGCTCGCAGCAGGCAGGAGCAGGGCGAGGACGAGACCCGGGGCGAGCGCGGCGCGGTGCACCTCGAGGGTGTACCACGCCGTTCCTCCCCCGACCGGGTGGACGGCGCGGTGCTACCGGGCCGTCGCGATGCGCTGGAGCAGGTTCCCTTCGGGAAAGTTCCGGAACCGGCGCCTCAGTTCATCCGCAGACATTGCTTGCCGCCTTTCGTACTACCGCAATTGGAGGTGCGGTCTCACTTGTCGGTAGCGACCGGCCGCCGTTCCATCCCTCGAACGTGGCTTCCAGGCCGGCGCGGCTACTGCGGGACTTCGAGGTTGAGCACGACGCTCTGGTCGGGCGCGACCTCGAAGCCGGAGCGGAAGAAGTGCAGCCCCGTGTACTTGTTGATCTCGCCGGCTTCGCCGGTCGTGATGTCGTCCATGAAGTACGGCGGCTGTGAGGGCAAGGTCGCCATGAGGGGCTTGTCGAGCGCCTGCTCGACGTGCTTCCGCTGAAGGACGACGGCGAGCCCGGTGTCCTGCGTGGGCGGCGGTAGCAGCGAGATCACCGTGTTCACGTCGCCCATGTGCTTGAAGGTGAAGAGCGAGAGCTCGAGCGCCTCGCGTCGGAGCAGGAGGCTGCGCTGGATCGACGGAGTCCCCGGCAGCGCGCAGTTCCGCTTGCCGCCGAGGCCGCAGAACGTGTAGAGCACGGTCTCGCCCGGATCGAGCACCTGGACGTCGCCCTGTTGGAGGCGCGCACGCTGGCCGGCGCGGATGGCGACGTAGCGGATCGGGATGCCCTGCACCTCGCCGGGGGACGCGGTGATCGCGGCGAGCTGCTCGCCGGAGCCGCCCTTGTACCTCGTCGAGATCTCCTGGGCGATCTCGCGCGCGGACTGGAAGCCCTGGTCCTGCGGCGACCAGGCCGCCCAGTTGCTCGGCGCGGACGGCGAGTTGTCCGTCTGCGTCATGAAGGCGAGCGTCGCCATCGCGAGCCCGAACAGCACGACGATCACGAGGTAGCCCATCATGAACCGGCCGCCGTGAATGGCGCGCCGCTGCTCGAACCGGGGCAGGTCCTCGCTCGGCCGGGCCGGCTCGTCGGCGCGATCCGGGACTACAGCTTCGGCCACGACTCCTCTTTCATCGGATCCGCCTCGGGAATCTGGAGCTCGACCGAGTCGAGCAGGTTCACGATCTCGTCGCCGTGCAGCTCGCGCTTCTCGACGAGCACGTCCGCCACGTGCTCGACGGCGGCCCTGTTGTGCTCGACCAGCTGGTGCGCCGCGACGTAGGCCTGCCCGAGGAGCTGCGCCGCCATCGCGCGCTTCGCCGGGTCGGAGAGGACACTCGCGAGCGGGTCGTGACCGTGCTCGCCGCCGCCGGACCGGTTCATGATCTCGATCCCGATCCGCTCATAGCGCTTGGCGACGTCCTCCCGGACCTCGGCCTCCGTCTCCCCCTTCTTCGGCCTGTAGCCGTCTACGAACTGGAGCCGCTCCGGCGCCATCGCGCACGCGCCGACCATCCACGCGGACCGGGCCGTCGCACTCTGGACGTCGCCGCCGACGCCGGTCGAGTTCTCGCCGTAGAACACGCGCTCCGCGGCCATCGCGCCGAGCGTCCAGATCAGCCGCGCGATCTCCTCGCTGCGCCAGGAGCTGAAGCGCTCCTCCTTCTCGAGTGCCTGGTGGTGCCCGAGCGCCTCACCTCGCCGCCGGATCGAAAGCCGCGTGGACTCCGCGCCCTTCATGTACGCATGCCCAGCGACGGCGTGACCCGCTTCGTGGATCGCGACGGCCCTCGTCTCCTCCGGGATGTAGTCGATGTTGATCGCCATCCCGGACTCGATCGTCGTCATCGCCTCGACGATGTGCTGCCAGCCGAAGCTGATCTTGCCCTCGTGGTGCGCGTAGGTCAGCGCCATCGAGCACACCTGCTCGATCATCGCCGGCGAGTAGCCGTTCGTCATCCGGGCGATCTCGTCGCGGCGCTTCTCGGTGTCCAGGTCGGCATCGTGGGTGACCTTGCCGAGGTAGAGATCGAAGATGTCCAGCCGGTCGCGCTTCGTCGGCGTCCGCAGCCAGACGTAGCGCCCCATACGCCCCGGCCTCGTGAGCGCGGGGTCGAGTGCTTCGAGCGGCACGTTCGTGGCGCCGATGAAGTAGATCTGCTCCTGCCTGGGCCGCGGGGCGGGCAGCCGCAGCGAGTAGCCGCCGAGGCGGCGCGGGATGATGTAGGTCGCGTCGAGGAAAGTGTTGAAGCGGTTCGTCGACACCTTCTTCATGAACGGCGGGTTGTCGATGCCGTCCATCACCACGAGCAGCTGGTTCAACGCCAGCTGGCCACCGCCGCCCATCATCCCGCCGGGGAAGGCCTGGTTCACGATCGCGCTGAGCCGCTCGAATGCGCTCGCCCGGCGCTGCGGCGCGCGCGCCTCGAAGAGCTTGTCGCGCCAGGCGCGGTTCTCGAGGATCAGGTCGCCGCTCGGCGTCAGCGAGCCGAAGCGGCCGTAGAAGCAGAAGTCCTCGAAGCTCGTGGGACGGGAGAAGCCGCCTTGCCCCTCGCCGCCGAGCGCGGCCCGCCGCCGCCCGACGGCGTCGATCTCGTCGATGAAGACGATGCACTGGCCGCCCCACTTGCGCGCGAGCCGCTTGGCCCGCCACGCCATGTAGCGCACGATGATGACGTCCATCCCGATGAACGTCTGGGCGAAGCCCGAGCCCGGCATGGAGACGAACGGGCAGTTGAAGCCCGTCGCGATCGCCTTCGAGAGCATCGTCTTGCCGGTGCCGGGCGCGCCGAGGAAGAGCAGTCCCCGCTCGCGCTTCCCGCCGGCCGCCTCGAACGCCTCGCCCGACTGCCAGATCGAGACGACGCGCCGGACCTCCTCTTTCGCCTCCGCCTGCCCGCGGACGTCGTCGAGGCGCACGCCCCAGTCGGCGTCGCCCGGCTCGAAGCTCTGCATCTGCGTGATCCCCATGGCCAGCATGGGGCCCATCAGGATCACGAAGTTCATGAGAAAGAAGAGCGGCAGGATGATCACGTAGCCCAGCGTCGCCGGGTTCGTCAGCGCCGAGACGATGCCGTCCCACATCCACTCGGCAGTTCCCATCCAGCTCTTGTCGGCACTGTCCGAGAACAGCAGCCGGATGAACCAGACGAGGGTGACAGCCGCCGCCACCCAGAACAGGCGGCGGAACCACTTGAGCCAGTACCACGCCCGTCTCCGGTTGACGACGTCCTCTTCGCGCGCCCGCGGCTCGTCCGTGCCGAAAAGGCTCGGCCAGGGGATGAAACGACGGAGGACGATGTCGATGAACCCGCGAAATGCGATCACCGAGATGAACGTCCAGAAGAGCGCCCAGCCCCACGAGACGCCGACCTGGTTCTTGAACCAGATGAAGACGACGGGGCTGGTGAGGACCGCGACCGCCGTGGCAGTTCGGATCAACCGCCGCCATTGGAGGGTGAGCTCCTTCGTCGCCTCGCCCGAAGGGAGCCCGACGAGGCCGTCGCCGGATGCCATTGTCATACGTTAGACGGGAGAAATAAGGGGTTTGATGGAGACTACGTTAAGTGCCGGGCAGGAGGTTTTCGCCCAGGAGCAGGTGGAACGCTCCCGCCGGTACCACCGTCCGGTCTACGTGATCCGGGTGCTCGGGATCGCCGTCGGGCTCGCCACGCTCGGGCTCCTGAGCTTCTCGTCGCTCGGCGACGCCCTCTACTCGCCGGTCGAGGACTGGCCCTGGTGGTCGGCGGCGTTCGCCTTCGCCACGTTCGTCGTCCTCGTCGGCTGGCTCGTGCAGACGCCGCTCGCCTACTGGCGCGGCTACCTCCACGAGCATCGCTGGGGCTTCTCGAGCCAAACCCGGCGCGCCTGGTTCGTCGACCGCCTGAAGGGCCTCGGGATCTCCGTCGTGCTCACCGCGGTGCCGCTCCTGCTCCTGATCGCATCGGTGCACGTGTTCCCGGACTGGTGGCCGCTCGTCGCCGGGATCGGCGCCGCGCTCCTCGTCCTGCTCGTCGGGTTCATCGCGCCGGTGTTGCTCGAGCCCGTCTTCAACCGTTTCGACCCGCTCCCCGACGAGCAGCTCGCAGCCGAGCTGCGCGAGCTGGCGGACCGCGCCGGGGTGCCGGTGCGCGACGTGCTCGTCGCGGACGCGAGCCGGCGGACGACGAAGCACAACGCCTACGTCTCCGGTCTCGGGAAGACCCGGCGCGTCGTGGTCTGGGACACCCTGCTCGCGCGCGGCGAGCCGGGCGAGATCAGGCTCGTCGTCGCGCATGAGCTCGGCCACCGCCGCTTCCGCCACGTCGCCCGCTGGACGACGATCTCGATGGCCCTCGTCGCTGCGTTCGTCGTGATCCTCTGGGCGCTGCTGCAGTGGGATTGGCTGCTCGACGCGATCGACGCGTCCGGGCCTGGCGACCCGCGCGTGATCCCGTTCGTGCTCTTCCTCGGCTCGGTGCTGGAGCTCGCAGTCCAGCCGTTCGCGAACGCGGTCTCACGGCGGTGGGAGCGCGACTGCGACCGGTTCTCGCTCGACCTGACGCGCGACCCGGCGGCGTACGAGCAGACCCACCACCTCCTCGCGCTCGAGAACCTCGGCGACCTCGACCCGCCCAAGGCGATCTACCTCTTCTTCGCGAGCCACCCGACGGCGCCGGAGCGGCTCGCAGCCGGCCGCGCCTGGGCTGCGGCCGCGGCCGCGGCCTAGTTGTCGGTCGGGCCGCAGACCGGCGTCGGGGGCACCTTCCGGCCCGACTGATCCTCGTCGACGAGGCAGAGCATGCTCCGGCCCTTCGCAGTCGTGACCGTGCAGCGCCAGCGGCCGCCGCTCTTCCGGCAGGTGACGAGCTTCGGCGGGTCGTTCCCGAGGTCGACGACGCCGCCACCGCCCTTTGCGAGTTGAGTCTTCACCGAGGCCTCCACCTGCGAGGCGCTCTCCGAGTCGTCCGAGCCGCCGCAGCCGGCCAAAAGCAGAGCCGCCAGGACCGTGGTCGCAAGCATGCCGCGCATGACTCCGAGGGTAGCGACGCGCGTGAGATAGTCCCCCGGACGCGTCCAGTAAAGGGGGAGGAGATGGCTAAGAGACTGGCCTCGGCGGCGCTTACGCTCGCGCTCGCCCTGATGGCGGCGCCCGCTGCGCTCGCCGGGCACGAATCGCACGAGTTCGACCTGCAGGTGCTCTCGAGCCCGCCCGAGATGGTCACCGGCGGCGACGCGCTCGTACGCCTGACGATCCCGAAGACGGTGCCGCTCCACAAGGCGAAGCTCCTAGTGAACGGCCAGGACGTGACCTCGACGCTCGCGCTCGACGGCTCGGCACGCACCCTCACGGGGATGGTGACCGGCCTGCAGCTGGGGCCGAACTCCGTGGTCGCCGACTCGAACGGCCGCGGGAACGGCCGGCCCCAGGCCGAGGTGACCCTCGTGAACCACCCGGTGACGGGGCCGATCTTCTCCGGCCCGCAGCAGCAGCCGTTCGTCTGCAAGACCCAGACGCAGGCCGGGCTCGGGTTTCCCGAGGTCGACAACCAGGTCGGAACCGGGATGCGGCTCTATCAGACCCCCGGCGACCAGTCGACGCCGCTGATCGGCTGGAGCAAGGACTGCTCGGTGAAGACGGTCGTCGACTTCCAGTACCGGACGACCGGCGGCCAATTCCGGTCGCTGCCCCCGGGACCGCTGCCTGCCGACATCGCGATGACGACCACGCTCGACGGCAAGACCGTCCCGTACGTCGTCCGCCGGGAGCGCGGGACGATCAACCGCTTCATCTACGCGATCTCGATCCTCTCCCCGCCGGGCGACCCGGCCGCCCCGCCGGACACCTCGCTCTGGAATGGTCGCGCGATCTACGCGTTCGACGGCGGCGTGGCGATCGGGCACAACCAGGGGACGGTCGGCGGCAGCCACCTCTACGACCCTGGGCTCTCGAAGGGGTACGCGATCATCCACTCGAGCGGCACTCGCACGTCGACCCACTACAACCTCGTCCTCGGCGCCGAGACGGCGATCATGACGAAGGAGCGCTTCATCGAGGGCTACGGCGTGCCGACGTACACGGTCGGCGTCGGCGGCTCCGGCGGCGCGATCCAGCAGTACGTCTACGCGCAGCGCCACCCGGGCGTGATCATCGACGCGGCGATCCCGCAGTACTCGTACCCCGACATGGTCACCCAGACCATCCACATCGGTGAATGCGAGCTGCTCGAGCACTACATGGACGTCACGGACGGCGCGAACCCGAAGTGGGCCGTCTGGCCGAACCGGACGTGGCTGATCGGGCTCGGCGGGAGCGCCACCTTCCCGAATCCCTACCGCGGGAACGCGCCCGGGAGCGACGAGTGCGTCAACGGCTGGCGCGGCCTGACACCGCTTGCACTCAACCCGCTCTTCGGCTCAGCGGGCGCGGGCACCGAGTTCTACGAGCCGGCCGTGATCGCGGCGATCAAGTGGACCCACTGGGACGACCTCCGGAACGTCTACGGCGTCGACGCGGACGGCTACGCCAAGGTGCCGTGGGACAACGTCGGCGTCCAGTACGGGCTCAAGGCGCTCCGGGACGGCAACATCACGCCGGCGGAGTTCCTGAAGCTGAACGCGACGATCGGCAGCTGGAAGGACTCGAAGGACATGGTTCAGGAGGGCTGCCCGTTCATCGCGGCCCTGTGCTCGAACCCGGCGCAGTTCGACCCGTGGAGCCGCCGCAACATGCGGCTCAGCCCGGACGGCGGCGTCACCCCGGCGCCGCGACGCGAGGGGAACATGGATGCGGCGAACGCCGCGTACACGTCGGGCATCGTCTTCCGCGGCGCGATCGACATCCCGATCATCGACTGGCGCCACTACCTCGAGCACCGGCTCGACATGCACAACGCGCACCAGTCCTTCGCCTCCCGCAAGCGGATGTTGAACTACGACGGTGACGCCTCGAACCAGGTGATCTGGTTCACCGACGCGCGTCCGGGCACGCCGCAGTTCGACCCGACGCCCCACGCGCTCGACGTGATCGACCAGTGGATGGCAAACATGCGCTCCGACCCGTCGCTCGGCCTCGTCGGCAACAAGCCGGCCGCGGCCGTCGACTCGTGCTTCGCGACCGACGGGTCGCTCCTCCACTCAGGCGCGAACGTGTGGGCCGGGATCCTCGACTCGGCGCCCGCCGGGCCGTGTACGCAGGTGTTCCCGCTCAACTCGACTTCGCGGATCGTCGCCGGAGGGCCGATCGAAGGCGGCGTCTTCAAGTGCGCGCTGAAGTCCGTCTCGCAGGCGCTCGGCGACGGGACGTACGGCTCATGGATGCCGAACGCGACCGAGGAGGCGCGCCTCCGGCAGATCTTCCCGACCGGCGTGTGCGACTACACGAAGCCGGACGTGGGCCGGCCGGCGGGCCTCTAGACGACTCGGTGGAGGGCGGCGGGCCGCCGCCCTCCACCGACCAGCCGTCGCCGGACTTCGACCGGGAATGGGCCCGCCTGGACTCGAACCAGGGACCAACCGATTATGAGTCGGCTGCTCTAACCAGCTGAGCTACGGGCCCGTGGAGGAAGCGTAACGCCGGTCAGGAAGCTCTCAGGCTGACGTGGATAGGATGGCCCGCGTGAAGGTGTTCCAGGGGGAAAAGCACATCCGGACCGAGGGTGGGCTTGCCGTCACGGACATCACGGAGGAGGTGGCGGAGGCAGTCCGCGAGAGCGGCGTCGTCAACGGCATCGTCTGCGTGTACTCGCCCCACACGACGTGCTGCGTGCGGGTGAACGAGTTCGAAGCCGGCTTTCTCTCTGACTTCGCCGACCTGATCCGCCGGCTCGTCCCAAGCGACCGGTACTACGCGCACGACGACTGGGACCGCCGCACCGAGAACATCTGCGAGGAGGACATGGTGGTCGGCAACGGCCACTCCCACTGCATGTCGATGCTGCTCGGGAGCGCCGGGGAGGCGATCCCCGTCCGCGACGGGCAGCTCTGTCTCGGCACCTGGCAGCGCGTGCTCTTCCTCGAGCTGGACCGCGAGCGCGACCGGCGCTGGCTCGTCCAGGTCGTCGGCACCTAGCGTCTAGCGGCGCGCTGCTGCTTCCGGCGCCCGCACGAGGCCCGTTTCCGGGTCGAACTCGAAGAGCCAGAAGTCCCGGACGGGCACCGCGGCGCCGACGTTGAAGACCGGGATCTCGCCGATCGACCCGGCGAAGGTCCCGTTGTGGCCGTGCCCGTGGAAGACCGCGTGCGGCCGGTGCTGCAGGATCGGCGCCGCCAGCCGCTCGCTGCCGAGGAACGGCCAGATCGACTCACGCTCTCCTTCGATCGTCGTCGTCGTCGGCGCGTAGTGGAGCAGGACGATCCGCAGGTCCGCGTCCTCGACGGAGCGGAGGCCGCGGTCGATCGCGGCCACCTCGGCGCTCGTTTCGGCGTAGAGGCGGCGGAGCAGCGGCTCGCCGAAGTCGGGCAGGAGCGAGTCCGAGAACCCGCCGACGAACCCCTTCGTCCCGACGATCGCCACCTCGACCCCCTCGAAGCTGCAGACGTGCGACGAGCGCTCGAGCAGGTGGATGCCCCCGCCGCGCAACGCCTCGACCAGCGCCTCGTGCTGGTTCGCGTGCCAGTCGTGGTTGCCGAGCACGGCGATCACCGGCGTGCCGATCTCCCGTGTCACGTCGGCGAGGACTGCGGCCTGCTCGGGCTCGCCGTAGGTGGTCAGGTCGCCCGCCAACAGGATGACGTCGGCGCGCCGATCGGCCTCCGCAAATGCCTCCTGGAGCCGGCTCCGCTCCTCCTCCGCGCAATGGATGTCGCCCGCGGCGGCGACGGTGATCGCCATCACTCTTGATTGCCCGAAGCGGCCGGAGGGTATGCCACAACGGTGACGGAGCAGTCGTTCGGGAAGATTAAGGAGTCCCTGAAGCGCTCCGCCGGTGCGTTCAACGACGCCGACATCCCCTTTCTGCTGGGCGGGGGCCTGGCGGTCTGGGCGCGCGGCGGCCCGGCGACGAGCCACGACCTCGACCTGATAGTCCGTCCGGCCGATGCGGAGCGGGCGCTCGACGTGCTCGAGCGGCTCGGGATGCCGACGGAGCGGCCGCCTGAGGGCTGGCTCTACAAGGCCTGGGACGACGGGGTCCTCATCGACGTCATCTTCCGGCAGAACGGCGAGCCGGTCGACGACGGCCTCTTCGATCGGGCGGAGCGTCTGGAGGTCAACGCCGTGCCCATGGACGTGATGTCGGTGGACGACGTGATGGTCTCGCGGCTGAAGGCGCTGGACGAGCACGAGCTGGACTACGAGCGGCCGCTCGAGTTCGCCCGGGCGCTGCGGGAGCAGATCGACTGGCGCAACGTCCGTGACCGGACGCGGGAGTCGCCCTATGCGAAGGCGTTCTTCACGCTGGTGGAGGAGCTCGGCGTGGTCCCCCGCCGGCACATCTGAGGGCGGTCAGGCCCGGATGTGCGCGAGCACCTCGGCGCCGGACAGCTCCTCGGCGACGGGTAGCTCGACGTAGAACGTCGAGCCCTCGCCCTCCTCGGAGTCGACCCAGATCCGGCCGTTCATGCGGCGCACGAGCTCACGGCAGATGTAGAGGCCGAGGCCCGTCCCGCCGACCCCGCGGGTCTGGTTCGGGTCGAGGCGGTAGAACTTCTCGAAGACCCGGGGCTGCTCGGCAGCGGGGATCCCGATCCCCTCGTCCGCGACGACGAAGCGGACCGTCGACCCGTTCGTCTCGATCCGAAGAGCCACGATGCCGCCGTCCGGCGAGTACTTCACGGCGTTGTCGACGAGGTTTCCCAGCACCTGCCGCACCTTCTCCTGGTCGGCCGCGATCGGCCGCACACCGGTCGAGGTCTTGACCTCGAAGCTGATCTCCGGCGGCGCGTGCGTCCGCGCCGCGTTGACGACCGAGCTGGCGATGAGCTCCGGCTCGAAGCTGCCGATCGCGAACTCCACGCGCCCTGCGTCGAGCCGGCTCGCCCAGAGGACGTCGTCGACGATGTGGCTGAGCCGGTCCGCCTCGTCATAGACGATCGAGAAGAGCCGGTCCCGGTCTTCGTCCGAGAGTGCGTCCCGATGATGGCGAAGGGTCATCGCGGCGCCGTAGACGGCCGCCAGCGGCGTCCGGAGCTCGTGGGACACGGTGGCGACGAACTCCGTCTGGAGCTGCCGGAGGCTGCGCTCCTCGGTGACGTCGTGGAAGGCGAAGACCGTGCCTCCTGGGAACCGCACGCCGGAGATCAGGAGCCAGGCCTCGCGGCCGCCGACGTCGAGCGGGAGCGTCTCGGGCAGGTGGTGCGACGCCGGGAACTCATTCACGGGAACCTTCCCCTCGATCCCGGCCCAGCCGGGGATCGCCTCTGCGGGGGCACGGCCGAGGATCGTCTCGGCTCTGATGCCGGTGATCGCCTCCGCGGCCGGGTTCCAGAGGCGGACGAGCCCGTTCCTGTCGACGAGGCAGACGCCCTCGCCGACGTGGTCGAGCACGAGCACGGCGCGCCCTCGCTCCTCCGCATGGGCGAAGAGCCGCGCATTGTCGATCGCAGCCGCCGCCCGGCGTCCTAGCTCCTGCGCGAAGGTGAGATCGTCGGCGCCGTACTCGCGCTCGGACTCGGAGACGATGAAGGTCATCGCGCCGAAGGTGCGGTCGCGGGAGGCGAGCGGCACGATCATGAACGACCGCAGCCCGAGCGACCGGATCGCCTCGAGGTGCTCGTCGTCCTGAGCGACCCGGACGAGCATTTCGCCCGAGATCGACTCCACGAGCTGCGCCTTCCCGGTCTTGATCACAGCGGCCGGCCCGAGGTCGTCCTGTGCCGACGGAGGGAACCGGCCGGCCAGCTCGCGAATCGCTTCGGCCCTCGCCGGGTCGACGTGCGCGACCGCGACTCTCTCGAGTGCGTCGTCGTCGTCCAGGACGTCGACGATCACCAGGTCCGCGACCTCCGGGACGGCAAGGTCGGTCAGCCCCTCCAGGGTGATCGCGTAGTCGAGCGAGGAAGAGAGCACGCGGCTGGCCTCAGAGAGGAACTCCAGCCGTCGTTGGGCGGCCTCCGCCTCACCGCGGGCCTCCCGCTCGGCCTCGTAGAGGCGGGACTGCTCGATCGCCATTGCAACGCGGTCGGCGACGAGCTGCACCGTAACGACGTCGTCGGGCGTGAACCGGCGGCGGGTCGTCGTCCCGATGTGGAAGACGCCGATCAGGGTCCCGCGGTGGAGCAGCGGCACGCCGAGGAGCGAGCGGAGGCCCTTCTCCCGCAGCAGCGGGTTCACCACCTGGATCGTCTCGAAGTCCTCGAGTAGGACCGGCTTCCGCGTCGCCCCCACCCGGCCGGCAAACCCCTTGCCCATCGGGATCTCGATCCCGACGCCGACCTCCTCTTCGAAGCCCTTGCTCGCCGTCGGGACGAGGACGTCCCCCTCGAGCAGGAGGATCGACGCCGTCTCGACGTCGAGAATGCCGCGGATCCGGTCGAGCAGCTCCTCGAGCAGGACGTCCAGCTCCAGGTGCGAGAGCGCCGTCTCGGTGATCGCCTCGAGCTTGAGGATCCGAGACTCGGACTCCGCCACGTCCTCCGACCCCGCCGGATCGCGCCGGCCGAACCGCGTGGTCAATGCGAGCCGCATCCCCCTCATGGGCTCATCGTATTTTCGTCGGCTTCGTGCGCTAACGGAAGAGGTTCAGGAGCCCGGTGAAAACGTCGGTTGTCGGCGGCACGGCGTTCGGCTGGCGCTGGATCTCGAGCCGCTGGCACGAGTTGAGCGGATCCGCGATCGGCGTCTGGACCGCGTACTGGTCAAACGGGCCATTTGGAGCCGGAATCTTCGCGCCCGCGCGGTCGATCGTCTCCCAGGTGCCCTGGAACGCATCGGAGGTGGCCGACGTGAGGCAGGCAGAGTAGACCAGGCCGGCGGCGGCAACGGCCTGCGTGTCGCGCATCTGGCGCTGAAGCGTCTTCACCTGCTTCTGCATCGTCTTGACCTGCCTCTGCAGCGTCTTCACCTGCGCGTTGAGCTTGCGCACGCTCGGCGTTGCCGCCGACGCGGGCGCGGCGAACGCCGTCGCGGCAACGAGTGCCGCGAGCGTCGTCCAGAGTGCGGCTTTCACGAGAGACCTCCTGTAACGAGAACGAGCAGACCCCAGCGGCCGGGAGTCTATTCCGCCCCGCGGCTAGAAGGAAGGAAAGACCTCGATCTCGCGCCAGGCGGGCCACGAGATGCCCCAGATCGTTCGCACCCGGAGGTACCGGACGCTCGCCCAGGGCGACGCGGGCGTGAACTCGAGCAGCTGGCCGTCGCTCGTCGACTGGAAGATGTGCTGGAGCTCGACGTAGGGATCGGCGGGGGCGGCCTTACCCTCGATCGTGTGCTCGGTGAGCCCGGCCGGAGTCTGCGCAACCACGAGGCGGAGCATCGCGATGTCGTACGGCGCGCCGAGGTCGAGCTCGATCCAGCCGCCGGGAGGG
Organism: Gaiellaceae bacterium; assembly: GCA_035605555.1. Lineage (GTDB taxonomy): Bacteria > Actinomycetota > Thermoleophilia > Gaiellales > Gaiellaceae > JACDAN01. Next base: position 12,228 of record DASTHD010000004.1, on the reverse strand, counting down.
GCACCGGCGTTCCAGAGGGTTCCGACCAGGCCGTCGACCGCATCCCCGGGAGGCGTTCCGACGCCGGACGAGGAGGCCGCCGTCGGCTTCCCGAGCGCCACGTTCGGGACCGAGCAGGGGTTCGGGCGGAGCGTCGGGGCCAGTGCTCGCTGGAGAAGCCCGCCGCCGGCGGCGCCGTTCCACACCGCCGGCTCGCCCGGAAGCTGGCCGGCGGAATCCCAGGTCCAGAGGAGCCAGCCGTCGAAGCCGGCGGAACACGACTGCGCCTGCCAGGTCTGGAGCGCCTCGGCCGCCGTGTAGAGCGCCGCGTAGGCCGCCGTCGGGGCGCCCGCCTCCGCCATCTGCACCGGCTTCGGCGTGACGGGCGGCAGCTCGTACGCCGACGCCACGCCGGCGAGTGTGAGGCCGAGGCCGGGGTACGCCTGGAGGCTGACGAAGTCGAGGGACGAGTCGTCGAGCACCTTGCGCAGCCGCGAGACGCGCGGCGCCTGCGGCAGGTCGAACCCGAGCGAGACGAGCGCCGTCGAGTCGACGGCCTTCACCGCGGCCCGGACGTGATCGGCCCAGTAGGTGAGGCTCTCGTCCATCAGCGCCTGCCGACGGGCTGCGACGGCGAGGTCGTAGCTCTGCCCGTTCGCTGCGGTGACCGTCCCTGAGGCGAGGGAGAGCGGCGCCTGGTCGGTCCGGAAGGTCGACCGGCGCCGGAGCTCGTACGCGAGGATCGTCTCGCGGAGCTGCGGTTGCGCCGTCAGCCGGAGGGCGAGCGCACGCCAGAAGTCCTCGTTCCCCGTGACGCCGCCCGGAGTCAGGAAGTCGAGGTTCTCGCCGGCGAACTGCGCGCAGCAGCCTGCGGCGACGGCCACGGCGTAGGACGTCCCGACGGGGACACCGTCCGCTACGACGATCACCTGGATCGCCTTCGTCCTCGCCTTCGCCAGGAAGTCGGCGACGTTCGCGACGTACGCGTCCGACAGGTCGTCGGCGGTCGACGCGTCGCCGAGGCACCCGGTGGCGCACGCGCCGTTGAGGAAGACCCTCACGGTGTTGTAACCACCGCTCACGAGGCCGGTCAGGGCCTGGTTCGCGGCGGCCGCGTCGTAGGTCCCGACGTTGAAGGTGACGTCCTGGGTCGTGGACTCTCCGGCCGGGACGCCGAAGCGCGCGTAGTTCGCCCCACGCGCGACGAAGGTCGCGCCGCTTCCCCGGTGGTAGAGCTCGCCCGAGCCGGCCGCAAGGCGAGTCCCGATCAGGTGGACGTTCGACGGAGGAGGAGGGGGCGGTGGCGGCGGCGCCGGCGGCTGGGGCGGTGCCGGCGGCGGCGGTGGAGGCGCGGGAGGCTGGGGCTGCGGCCGCTGCGGACGGGTCGGGGTCGTCTGGCCGGCGACGCGAAGCGTGCCCGAGCGGACGCTCCGCGGCTTTCCTCTCGCGGTGCAGGTGAAGCGGTAGGTCCGCCCCTTCGCGAGGCGCGCGCGCAGCGTGGCCGTCTTCCTCGGTTTCACGAAGGGGCTGCGGCGGCCCGCGATCGAGAACGAGCGGGCTCGCTTGCCGGTGTTTCGCACCCGGAAGATCGCGGCGCCGGCGCGGGGCCGCTTCGGTAGCGCCACGCAGGCGCGCTCCGACATCGTCACCCGCACCGAGACAGGCGTCGCCGTGCCCTGCGCGAGGGCGTGCGCGGGCAGCGCAAGCACGACGAGCACCAGTGCCGCAGTCAGAGCAGGAAGCGTCCGCAGGCTCACATTCCTCCTAATCGGAAGAGTGCGAGCGATCCGCGCCCCCGGTCTCCCTCCGTCGGGGGATCTCACCCCATCGCCGCTGCGCGGTAGCGTTTCGGCGACCCCTGCCGAGAGGAGCCGTCTTGGAAGCCGCCGGAATCACGCCGGACCCACGTCGCTGGCACGCCCTCGCCCTCGTCTGTGTCGCGTTCTTCATGGTCGTGCTCGACGTGGCGATCGTGAACGTCGCCCTGCCGTCGATCCAGACCGACCTGAAGATCTCGAACGAGACGCTGCAGTGGATCGTCACGGCGTACTCGCTCGCGTTCGGCGGGTTCCTGCTGCTGGGCGGCCGGGCCGCGGATCTGTTCGGCCGGCGGCGGGTGTTCATGACCGGCATGGCGATCTTCACGCTCGGCTCCCTCGCGTGCGCCCTCTCCTCGAGCGGGTCGGCGCTGATCCTCTTTCGCGCGGTCCAGGGGTTCGGCGGCGCGATCGTCTCCCCCGCCACGCTCGCGATCATCAGCACGGCGTTCCGCCACGGCGGCCCAGAGCGAAACAAAGCGTTCGGGATCTGGGGCGGCGTCGCAGGCAGCGGCGCCGCGGCGGGCGTGCTCCTCGGCGGCGTGCTCGTCGAATACCTCGGCTGGGAGTGGATCTTCCTCGTCAACGTCCCCGTCGGAATCGCAATCTTCGCCCTTGCCCCGTGGCTGATCCCCGAGTCACGCGTCGAGACGGCCGACCGGCGCGTCGACCCCTTGGCCGCGGTGCTCGGGACCTCGGGCCTCGTCGCTTTCGTCTACGCGATGTCGAAGGCGCCGGACAAAGGCTGGACGTCGGCGCACACGATCGGCTTCACCGCCCTGGCAATCCTGCTCCTCGCAGTCTTCATCTGGCGGGAGCTGCGCACGGACGCGCCCCTCCTCCCGCTCTGGATCTTCCGCCGGCGACCGGTGGCCGTCGCGAACGCGGTCGGCCTCCTGCTCGGAGGGGCCCTCTTCGGGGGCTTCTTCCTGCTGACGCTCTACATGCAGAAGGTGCTCGGCTACTCACCGCTCCAGGCCGGCGTCGCCTTCCTCGCCACCGCGGGCACGACGATCCCGGCGGCGGCGATCTCTCAGGCGCTCGTGACGCGACTCGGCGTCAAGCCGGTGATGGCCGCCGGCTGCTCGTTGCTTGCATTCGCGTACCTCTGGTACACGCAGCTCCCGACGGAGGGCCACTACTGGACGAACCTCTTCATCCCGTTCTTCGCAAGCGGCTTTGGCCTCGCGTTCGTGTTCATCCCGCTCTCGCTGTCGGCCCTGACGGTAGTGGAGGACGAGATCACGGGCATCTCGTCGGGCCTGCTGAACACGTCGCAGCAGATCGGCGGCGCGCTCGGGGTCGCGATCATGTCGACGATTGCCAACTCACACACGAAGACGCTGCTGAAGGAGGGCAACCCCTTGCCCGACGCGTTGACCGGCGGCTTCAACTGGGCCTTCTGGGTGCCGGCCGCCTTCATGGTCACAGGCGCGCTCGTCACCATCTTTGCCCTGCGAAACAGTGACGTCCCGGTGCGCGAGGCCGAGCCGGCGGGCGCGGGAGCGCCGGCCGCCTAGGCGCTCGGCCGCCTAGGCGCTCGGCGGGCGCTCGGGGAAACGCGGGAGGCCGTCGGGCGGCAGGACGTCCCAGGCCGCCCTGGAGCCAACCCAGGAGTGGTACTGCGGCCGGATCCCAGGGTCGCCGTCGAGCGCGCCGAGCCGCACGGACACCTCCGGCCCCTCGGGCCAGGTGCCGCCGAAGAGGCTCGAGCCGCAGACCGAGCAGAACGCCTTGACGGACGCTCCGTCCGCCGGCCGGTAGTGGCGCACGAGCTCCTCGCCGGCGAGGAAGCGAAAGCCCTCCCGCGGCACCCGGCCCTGCGAGAGGCCGAAGGTGCCCGAATGGCGCCGGCAGTACGAGCAGTGACAATGGTTCGCGCGCCGGAAGGGCGCCGTCAGCTCGAACCGGACGCCGCCGCAGAGGCAGCCGCCCTGCAGCGGGAGCTCCGGCTGAGGCTCGCCGCCGATCGCCCGCACGAGCAGGTCGGCGAGCCGGTCGGCGAGCTCGCCCGTCGGATCGAGATCGGGGTCGAAGATCGTCACCTCGAGCCCGACCGCCCGACCCGACCAGAGCACCTCGTGGAGGACTCGCTCGGCCTCCTCCCAGTTCAGCCCGTCGGGCTCCGGGCTGTCGACCGCAGGCATCAGCGATGCGTCGAGGGCATCGACGTCGAAGTGCACCCAGTAGCGCCGGTCAGGGAAGGCTGCGCCCTCGGCGATCGTCATCCCGGCGTCGCGCAGCTCCTGCAGGTAGGGATCCTCCTCGCGGATCCCGATCGTGACGACGTCGTCGTCCCGGATCAGCGGGCGAAGTCCCCCGAGGTCGGCAAGGGCGTCACCGCGGCCGGTGACGAGCGCGAGATCCTCCCCCGCGACCGCGCCGACCCGCCGCGAGTTCCGGGGATGCCGGAAGTCGCTGTGGGCGTCGATGTAGACGAGCCCGTAACGGCCGCGGCGCCGGAGCGCGAGCGCGTTCCCGAGCAGGATCGAGCAGTCGCCGCCGAGGACGATCGGGAAGAGGGCGCGGTCGAGCGCGTCCTCCACGCGAGTCGCCAGCCGCAGCGAGTAGTCGGCGATCGCAGGCTCCCTCCCCCTTCCAGTCGGCTCATACCGGGGTGGCGTCACGACACCGCCGTCCTCCGCGCCCAGGCGGCCGACGATCTCGCAGTCGCGAAGCGCGCCGGCGAGCTTGTACACGCCGGGCGCCACCCCCTCCTGCGGCGGCCGGAGGCCGAGGTTGGACGGCGCGTCGATCACGATCAGGTCGCGCACGCTCTGGTTCAACGCAGCAGCTGCTCCCGGCCTTCCGCTAGTGCAGGCGCCGCTCGAGGTACGCGGCCAGCCGGGTGAGCGGGAACGAGATCACGAAGAAGAGGAAGAAGACGAACAGATAGATCTCGAGCGCGTGCGAGTCGCCGCCCTCGATCGAGAGCGTGGCCGGGTCGACCGTGGGCACCGCGAGCCGGTTCGCGGAGCGCTGCGCCGTCTCGAGCACCTCCGGCACGCCGATGATCGAGGCGAGGGTGCTGTTCTGGATCACGCCGACGCAGAGCCCGACGAGCGGCGGCAGCAGCCGGCGGAAAGCCTGCGGGAGGATGACGTAGGTGTGGCGCCCGACCCAGCCGAAGCCGAGCGCTGCGGCCGCCTCGTGCTGCTCGCGCGGAATCGACTGCACCGCCCCGCGGGTGGCTTCCGCGATCTGGGCGCTCCCCCAGAGCGCGAGCCCGAGGATCGCCGCGCGCATCGGATCCAGATCGAGCGCGGGGAAGTGGAGCTCGTCCGAGACCGTCGGCAGGGCGAAGTAGAGAAGGAAGATCGTGACGATGATCGGAAGCCCCCGCCAGATCTCGATGTAGAGCCGGACCGCCGTGCGCACGAGGCGCGCGTCCAGCGTCAGCAGCGTCCCGAGCACGACCCCGATCACCACGCTGAGGACGACGGAGGTCGACGCGATGATCAGCGTGTTCTTCAGCCCGACGTGGATGATGTAGTCGACGACGGGCTGGGCCCACTCCGGCAGGCGGTTCATCATCAGTGCCCCTTCCAGTAATGCCGCCGGAATTCTGGGTCGCGAGCACCAAGCCAGAGTTCGCACTCGGACGAGCCAAGGTCAGCAGACCTTGGTGAGGAGGAGGGTGAGCTCTGGCGCCGCGTGATCGCGGGCCAGAAACCGGCATGTATTGCTGGACGGGGCACTAAGTCGTCTCCGGTAAGGCGAGGTGCCGCTCGAGTAGGCGGATCAGGATCGACAGCAGCCAGACGAGCGTGAGGTAGGTGACGGCGAGGACGAGGATCATCTCCCAGGTCCGGAAGTCGAGGTCGATCGACTGCTTGGCGACGTTCGTCAGCTCCTCCACGCTGATCGCCGTCATCAGCGCCGTGTTCTTGAACACCGAGACGTAGGTGTTGAGCGAGGACGGCAGCGCGATCCGCCCGCCGATCGGAAGCGAGATGTTGAGGAAGGTCTGGATTCGGCTGAAGCCGAGCGCAAACGCGGCCTCGCGGTAGCGCTTCGGAACCGCCTCGAAACCGGCGCGGAAGTTCTCGGTGTTGAACGCGCCGCCCCAGATGATCAGGGCCAGGCAGGCGACGATGAAGAAGTCGAACTGGAGGGTCTTCGTCAGCTTCGGCAGCCCGTAGGCGATTAGGAAGATCTGCACGAGGATCGGCGTGTTCCGGATCAGCTCGACGTAGACGAGGGCCAGTTGGCTGATCACCGGGATCCGGTACGCGCGGCAGGCGCCGAGCACGAGGCCGATCACGAAGGAACCCGCGATCCCGATCGCCGCGAGCTCGAGCGTCACCTTCAGGCCCTCGGCGAGGACCTGCCGGTGATCCCAGATGTACTGCCAGTCGAAGGCGGCGAAGACGGTCATGGAAGGGACCGTGGGAGCCGCGACGGACGCGGCTCCCACTCGTTCCGGCTAGCTAGGGCACTCGTTCTCCGGCGTGCGGCCCCGCGGGTAGGCGTCCTTGGTCTTCGGCCGCGGGACGTTCGTCAGGAAGAAGCGCCAGAACTGCCGCGGCGAGTTCCGCCTGAGGATCGCCCAGAACTCGTCCCTCCGCTTCATCTGGAGGACCGCCGCGTTCACCCACCGCTTCATCGCCGGCTCGTTCTTCCTGATCCCGATCCCGTACGGGACGGCCAGGAACTTGTTCGTCGTCAGCTTCAGGTTCGCGTCGTTCGCCGCGATCCCGAGTAGGAACGTGTCGTCGAACATGAACACGTCGGCCCGGCCGGAGCGCAGGTTCTCGAGCGCGCCCACCGGCGAGTCCGTCAGGACCTTCGTCGCCGAGCCGAAGCAGTTCCCGATGTAGCGGTCGTAGATCGAGCCGCGCGTGGTCGCGATCCGCTTGCCACGGAGGTCGGTCAGGCGCCGGATGGACGAGTTGTTCGGCACCATGAGCCGGCCCGTGGCGTTGTAGTACGGATACGAGTAGTCGATGATCTCCTCGCGCGCCGACGTCCAGGTCAGCGTCGAGATGATGATGTCGACGTCCTTGCGCTGGAGCGCGGGGATCCGGCTCGGAGTCGTGACGCACGTGAAGCTCACCCGCGTCCGCTTTCCGAACGAGAGCTCGGCGAACCGCTTCGCGACGTCCACGTCGTAGCCGGCCACCTTGTTCTGCCGGTTGATGTAGCCGAACGGCGGGAAGTCGCACTTCACGCCGATCTTCCACCGTTTTCGCTGGGCTACCTCCGACGGCAGCGGCGGCAGCTTCGTCGCCGCCTCCGCCCGTGTTCCGCGGTCGGCTCTCGCGCCGCCCCAGGGTGCGGCGACGGCGAGCGCCGCCGTCACGGCCCCGATGAGCGCGATCACCCCGACCGCGAACAGCAACCTCTTCATTCAGCTCCTCCTTCGTCGTTGTCCAACTCCTCCAGCGAGGCGAGCACCGAAGTTCGCCGGAGGAACCGCCTCGTCCGCTCCTCGCTGGGACGGTCGAGAACGTCCCGGGGCCTTCCCTGCTCCACGATCCGGCCGTTGTCCATGAAGACGAGCCGGTCGCCGACCTCCCGCGCGAACTGCATCTCGTGGGTGACGACCAGCATCGTCATGCCGAGGTCGGTCGCGAGGTCTCGCATCACGACGAGCACCTCGCCGACGAGCTCCGGGTCGAGGGCAGAGGTGACCTCGTCGAACAGCATCACGTGCGGGTTCATCGTCAGCGCCCGGGCGATCGCCACGCGCTGCTGCTGGCCGCCGGAAAGCTGGTGCGGATACTGCGTCGCCTTCTCTTCCAGCCCGACCTGCGCGAGCAGCTCGCGGCCTTGCCGCTCTGCCTCGTCCCGCCGGATGTGCTTCACGCGTCTCGTCGCGAGGGTGACGTTGTCGAGGGCGTTCAGGTGCGGGAAGAGGTTGAACTGCTGGAACACGATCCCGATCCGCTGGCGGATCGCCGAGACGTCCGTGCCCTTCGCGGTGATCTCCTGTCCCTCGAGAAAGATCCGGCCGGAGTCGATCGGCTCGAGCAGGTTGATGCACCGCAGGAGCGTGCTCTTGCCGCTGCCGCTCGGCCCGATCACCACGAGCACCTCGCCCGCTCCTACCTCGAGGTCGATCCCGTCGAGGACGCGTAGGTCGCCGAAGCTCTTGACCACGCTCTCGAGGCGAACCATCGGCGAGGCAGCCGTCGCCGGCGTTCGGTCCCCGACCTGCTGTTGCGGCTGCGCCATCCCTTCCTTCCCCGGACCCCGTGGGTCTGAGGTTAAAGCGTGGGACGTAGGCGATTCAAGCGGGCGCGGCTAAGCCGCGAGCCGCGCGCGTTCTGCGTAGAAGACCTCGAAACGGCCGGCCGGGGTCGAAAGCCACGTCGTCAGCTCGGCGTCGAACCGGTCGACCTCCACCCGCGCCTGGAATCGCTCGTACCGGGTCCGCTGCTCCTCGTCGCACCGATGCCCGCTCACGGAGTCGCGCGGCACCGACGCGCCGCAGCTGGGGCACGGCAAGTGGGCGGGCTGTGGCATCGAGCCGAACATGTTTCGAGAACGCATTCCCATTCTCGGCAGATACGCCTTCTTCCTGCATCGCTCGAAAAAGGGGGCGCGAATGCGGCCCCTTTCACGGGCTACTCCGTGTCCCGTCGCACCGCTGCCTCGACGAGCGTCGGCGGCGCGACCTCCGCGTAGGCGTCCTCGACGATGCCCGCGAGCTCGTCCCAGTGGACGCCCCGGTCGAGGCGGACGCCGAGCCAGCCGCGGTGCCCGACGTACGGCGGCCGGAAGAACCGCTCGGGGTCGGCCTCCACGAGCATCTCCTGGACGCCCTCCTCCGCAGCGCACCAGACCGCGAACCGACCGTCGTGATGATGGTTGTCGAGGACGGTCAGGAACGACCGCTTGCCGCGGACGAAGAAGGTCGGGTGGCCGTGGCTCAGCCGCTCCGTGGTCTCCGGGAGCGCAAGGCACAGCTCCCGGATCCGCTCGACGATGGCTTGCTTGTCCACGACCTGAGACTACGCTCCGCGCCGTGAAGCTTGCGCTCGTCGCGCTCGTCGCCGCACTCTCGGTGACAGGGGCCGCAGCCCCTGCGTCGCCCCGGTTCGTCGGCACGATCTCCCGGGTCACCGCGGCCGACCTGCCGCGCACCTACAGGCCCGGCTGCCCCGTCGGCCCGTCGCAGCTCCGGCTGCTCCGCGTCAGCCACTGGGACTTCCGCGGCCGCGTGCACGTGGGCGAGATCGTCGTCCGCTCGACCGAGGCTCGCGACGTCGTCTCGGTCTTCCGGCAGCTCTACGCCGCGCGGTTCCCGCTGCGCCGGCTGCGGCTCGCCGACGCCTACGGCGGAAACGACGACCGCTCGATGGCCGCCGACAACACGTCGGGCTTCAACTGCAGGCGGGTCGAAGGCTCGTCGAGCTGGTCGGCGCACGCGTACGGGCTCGCGATCGATGTCAACCCGGTCGAGAACCCGTTCATCCTCAACGGGCGGGTGTTGCCGCCGGCGTCGCGCCGGTACCTCGACCGCTCGAACGTTCGGCCCGGAATGGCCGTTCGGGGGAACGTCCTCATACGGGCGTTCGCGTCGATCGGCTGGTCGTGGGGCGGCCGCTGGACGAACCCCGTGGACTACCAGCACTTCTCTGCGACCGGCGGCTGAATCGTCCGGTCCGGGTGATGCCGCCGCGCGCGACGACGTGCTGGACTGACGATGATGAAACGCGGGATCGCTGCGGCCGCAACCCTGCTCTGCGCGCTGACGCTGTCGGCCTGCGGTGGGGACGACGAGGACAAGACGCTTTCGCCGAGTGCGTGGGCCGACACGCTCTGCACCGATCTCGACCAGTGGCAGAGCTCGCTGGAGTCGGTTCGGGCGTCGTTCCGCGGAAACCCGACGCCCGAGAACGCGCAGGACGCCGCCGACCAGGTGGGAGACGCAACAGAGACGCTCGTGGGCGACCTTCACGATCTCGGCACGCCCGACACCGAGGCCGGACAGCAGGCTCGGGACGACGTCGACCAGCTCTCCGACGAGCTGGAGAAGGGCAGCAACGAGATCCAGCGCGCCGCCGACGCTGTGTCAAGCGCATCGGACCTTCCCCAGGCCGCCGCGACGATCGCGGCCACGACGAGGGAGGTCGCCACCGAGCTCGCCTCCACCCTCACGAAGCTCGAGCAGCTCGACCCGCAAGGAGAGCTGGCGAGCGCCCTCGAGCAGAGCTCAGCCTGCAAGGACCTCAAAACTACCGGCCCGTAAAGCGAAGGTAGGCGGCGCGGCCGACGCGGCCCGCGAGCACATCGGAGGAGACTCCGACGCCGCGCTCGTTCCAGGTCAGCACGACGACGAGGAAGACACCGCCCCGCCAGTAGACGAGGCCCATGTCATGACGGGCCTTCGTGATCCAGCCGGCCTTCTGAAGGACGACCGCCGGCCGGTCGTGCAGGAAGCGGTCGACCCGGCTCACCTGCGTGTGGGCGAGCAGGTAGAGGAGGAACCGTGCCTTCGTCGGTGTGAAGCTCCCGCGCCTCGCGAGCCTGCCTCTCCCCTCCGCCGCGAGGTGGAGCGCGCTCATGAGGACGGCCAGGTCGCGCGCCGTCGTGCGCTTGCCCACGAACCGCGGGGTCACGCCGGTGACGAGGTACCCGCCGTACATGTCCGTCTGAGACATCCCGAGCGCATGCATGGTGGCGTTCACCCGCGCAGCGCCGCCGCTCGTCGAGCCGCCCAGCCAGACGAGCAGCTCGTTCGCAGCGCGGTCGCTGGAGGGGATGATGGCGGCGCGCATCGTCCGGTCGAGGCGGCTCCCCGGCGCCGGCTTGCCACGCAGCGCGCGCAGCACCTCGATCGCGATCGCGACCTTCAGCGTCGAGGCCGCAGGAAACTCCACCCGCGAGCTCAGCTCCGCCCGCCGTCCGCTCAGGAGATCCTGGACGTAGACGCCCGACGCGCCGGCGAACTCCCGGCTGAAACCGGCGAGAGTGCGGGCGAGGGCGCCGTCCACACGACCTTTCCGAGGCGGCGAACGAGGCCTGGCCGCCCTGGGTAGCCCGAAGAGGGGCCCGATGGCGGTCGTCCGCCGCCTGCCGCCCTCGCCGATCGCGGTGACGCGAATCATGACGTCGCGCGACGGGAGCTCGACCGAGAGGTCGAACGACCGGCCGCCGACATGTTTGTCCGCGAGCACCCGCCGCCCGATGCTGACGACGATCCGGTCGGTCCCGGTGCCGACGCGGCCCGCCACCCGTCCGAACGAGATCTCGTAGGGAGCCGGTGTCACGACCACCGGGGCGACGAACGCCATCCGCTAGGCCCCGCCGGGGCGCGATAGCGTCTGCGCGTGCCGCCGCTTCACCTGGGTCTCATCTTGCCGAACTACGGCGACGGATTGGATGCGGAGCACCTCGCCAGGGCCGCCGTGGCTGCGGAGGAAGCGGGCTTCGACTCGGGCTGGGTCACCGACCACGTGGTCGTCCCGCCGGAGCACGCGCCGATCTACGGGACGATCGCCGAGGCGCTCGTCTCGCTCGGCTTCCTCGCCGGCCGCACGAGGCGCCTCCAGCTCGGCGTCTCCGCGCTCGTGGTCCCACAGCGCAACCCGATGGTCGTCCTCAAGCAGCTCACCACCCTGGATTTTCTCTCCGGCGGCCGCCTCATCAGCGCCGTAGCGGCAGGCTGGATGGAGGGAGAGTTCGAGCTGCTCGGCGCCGACTTCCAGCACCGCGGCCGGAACCTTAACCGCTGGCTCGACCTCGCGCAGGGTGCGTTCGAGCAGATGCCGGGGCCGGTGCGATTCGACTCGGGCGAGGGCTGGCTGGCGCCGGCGCTCGTCCGCCGCGGCGGGCCGGAGCTCTGGGTCGCGGGCGTCTCGCGCGCGACCGTGCGCCGGGCGGCGAAGACGGGTGTCTGGCACCCAGTCGCCCTCTCGCCCGACGAGTTGCGACCGCTTGCCGAGGAGCTGCGCCAGCGCCGACCGGACGGCCGCGTGATGCTCCGCATCGGCGTCTACCAGCAGGCCGAGCCGGCGACCGGGACGGACGAGCGCGGACGGCACGCAATCGCCGGGCCGCCAGAGTGGCTCGTGGAGCGCCTGGCCGAGTACGTCGAGGCGGGCTGTGACGGCTTCGTCCTCAACCTGGATCACCAGGCGCCGGGGCTCGAGGAGCGGGTCGCCCGCTTCGCCACGGCCGTTCTGCCGCTCCTCCCTACTCGCGGCTAGAGGCAGCCCAGAGGTTGATCCCGGACTCGGTCGCGTAGCGGTCGATCTCCGTGAGCTCCTCGTCCGAGAAGTCGAGGTTGTCGAGCGCCGCGATGCTGTCGTCGAGCTGCTCGACGCTGCTCGCCCCCACGAGCGCGGAGGTGACCCGATGGTCGCGCAGCGTCCAGGCGAGCGCCAGCTGCGCGAGCGTCTGCCCCCGGCCGCGTGCGAGCTCGTTCAGACCGCGGATCTTCTCCAGCGCCTCGTCCGTGAGCAGCTCCGGCGAGAGCGTGCTC
>DASTHD010000081.1:0-2212 GCA_035605555.1 Gaiellaceae bacterium | reverse complement strand
GCGCCGCCGAGGACTCGGACGTACGCGGTCAGCACGGCCGCGGTCGCGGCTGCCCAGCCAAGCGGCTCGCCCCAGGGCCAGGCGATCGCGTAGCCGGCGCCGGCGAGGATCACGACGTCGGCGATCCGGTCCGGCACGTCGCTGTAGAGGTCACCCACGGGCGAGGCGAGCCCCCCTTCAACCGCGAGGAGGCCGTCGAGCATGTTGCAGAGGAGCCGCAACTGGATCGACGCCGCCGCGGCGACCAGCAGGATGGCCTGGAGCGGCTCGTCGACGTGCCGGAGCGCGACGAAGGCGGCGCCGGCTGCGGCGGCGAACAGCACGCCCAGCACCGAGATGTGGTTTGGGCGGATCCCGGAGCGGGCGAGCCAGGCGGCCGCGGCGCGGGCCGATCCCCGCGAACGGGTCTTGAGCGGGCGGCGGTCCACGGATCCTGTATCGGCCGGGCCGCGTGGCTGGTTGACTCAGCCCGCGGGCCGATCCGCGTTCCTCGGCTCTAGGGTGAACCCGAGATGGTTCCGAAGGAGTGGCCTCGGGAGCGCGGGCGTCTCTTCGACCAGGCGGCCGAGGAGTACGACAAGGTTCGGCCGACCTACCCGGGAGCGCTGGTCGACCGCGCGCTGGAGCGCGGGCGCCTAGGTCCCGGCTCCCGCGTGGTCGAGGTCGGGTGTGGGACGGGGAAGCTGACCGAGCTGCTCGCAGATCGCGGCCTGCGCATCGATGCCGTCGATCCCGGACCGAACATGATCGAGGTCGCCCGCCGGCGTGTCGGGGCGGCCGCAGTCGAGTTCCACGTCGGGAGGTTCGAGGACGTCGACCTGCCGGCGGGGGCGTTCGCCGGCGTGTTCTCGGCGACGGCGTTCCACTGGGTCGAGCCCGAGGTCGGCTGGGCCAAGGCCGCTGAGCTGCTCGAGCCGGGCGGTGTCCTCGCGCTGCTCACGCATGTCGTCGTCCGGGAAAAGGACTCGGAAGAAGTGCACGCGGCCCTGCTCGACGTCCTGCGCGAGTACGAGCCGGAGATCGCCGCCGCGTGGTCCGAGCCGCGTCCGCTCGAGGTGCTCCTCGCAGGGGTTGCGCCCCGCAACGGCAACGCCTCGGCTACCTGGGACTGGCTGATGAACGAGGGCCAGCATCGACTCGAAGTGGCGGCCGCTGCTGAGCTCTTCGAGGACGTCGAGGTCGCGACGGAGAGCCGCACGGTCGAGGAAACGGCTGACGAGCTGGTGGAGCACTTCCGCACGACGTCGCTCTGTCAACACCTGGAACCGGACCGGCGCGAGGCGCTCCTGGAGGCGGACCGGCGCGTCGTCGAGGCGCACGGCGGAACGATCCGCACCACGTTCGCCGCAGTCCTGATGACCGCCACGCGCACGCCGCGTCGATAGGCTCGCCGCATGGCGTCGTACCGCTACGTCGTCGCCGACGTCTTCACCGACACGCCGCTCGCCGGGAATCAGGTCGCCGTCTTCACCGACGCCCGCGACATGCCCGACGACCTGCTCCAGCCGCTGGCGAAGGAGATCAACTTCTCCGAGACCGTGTTCGTCTACCACGCGGAGTCGGACGGCCACGCCCGGCTGCGGATCTTCACGCCTCGGACCGAGCTCCCGTTCGCCGGGCACCCGACGCTCGGCACCGCGTTCGTCCTGGCCGCGCCGCTGCAGCTGGGTGAGATCCGGCTCGAGACCGGCGCCGGCACCGTCCCGGTGCGGCTCGACCGGGACGAGTCAGGGCGGATCGTGTTCGGCCGGATGGACCAGCCGATCCCGACGATCGAGCCGTTCCCCGACGAGGCAGGCGTCCTGGAGGCACTGGGCGTCGAGCGCTCGGAGCTCCCGGTCGAGCTCTACGACAACGGGATGCGGCACGTGTACGTCACGCTCGGCTCGCCCGAGGAGGTCGCGGCGCTCCAGCCGGATTTCGCCCGGCTGTCCCGGCTGCCGCCGGTGCTCGGGATCAACACGATCGCCGGCTCCGGCTCCAAGTGGAAGACGCGGATGTTCGCCCCAGCTGGCGGCGTGGCGGAGGATCCGGGGACGGGCTCGGCCGCCGGCCCGCTCGCGCTCCATGCCGCCCGGTACGGGCGGGTCGCGTTCGGCGACGAGATCGAGATCTCCCAGGGAACCGAGATCGGCCGCCCGTGCACGCTCTTCGCGCGGGTCGTCGGATCCCCCGAGCACGTCGAGCGCGTCGAGGTCGGCGGCTCAGCCGT
>DASTHD010000225.1:0-4089 GCA_035605555.1 Gaiellaceae bacterium | reverse complement strand
ATCGAACTTCGCGAGCTCGCGGTCGAGCCGGCGCTCGAGCTCCGGGTCGAGCGGCGCGCGGCCGTTCGAGTCCGCCTCCACCTCGGTCGGGCGGGTATGGCTCCAGCGCCAGACGAGCACGGAGATGACGGCCGCGGCCACCACCAGGCCGATCAACGGCAGCAGCCACGCAAGCCAGTGGAAGCCCTTCCGCGGCGGCGCCGCGAGCACCTGCGTCCCGAACTGCGCCACGAGCTCGCTTCTGATCTGCGCCTCCGACGCGCAGGCGGCCACGCGCTGCGCGAGGTAGGCCTTGATCTGCCGCGCGGCGGGTGCGTCGGACTGGTCGAGGGTCGTCTTGCAGGTCGGGCAGATGAACTTGCCCTCGAGATCGGGAAGCGACGGACACGCCGCCGCCGGCCCTGCCAGGGCGAGTGCCACGACCGCTACCGCCAGCACCCTCAGGCGGCGAGCACCTCCTCGACGCAGGCGGCGAACTTGTCGCGGTTCTCCGGGAGATGGACGCCTGCCTGTAGCCGCTCGCACACCAGCTTGCCGTTGCGACCGACGAAGAAGGTCTCGGGCACGCCGGTGACGCCGTAGTGGGAGACCGTGTTGCCCGGGCCGTCGTAGGCGAGCGGGTAGCTCATCCTGTTCCGCCTCGCGAACCGGCGTGCGTCGCCGCGGACGTCCTGGATATCGACGCCGAGGACGACGAGCCCGCGCTGCCTGTAGCGCTGCCAGACCGACTCCAGGAGCGGCGCCTCCTCCTTGCACGGGATGCACCACGAAGCCCAGAAGTTCAGGATCACGGGCTTGCCCCGGTAGGCAGAGAGCGAGACCTTCCCCGGCTGGTCGAGGCGATCGAGGTGGAATGCCGGCGCCGTCGGGTTCTTGCCCTGGCCGAGCTCGTTCGCGGCGTTGTCGCCCTGCGTCGCCACCTTCCAGACGAGCAGCGCGAAGAGCCCCGTGACGAGCGCGAGCGCCGCCACCTGGGCCGCGAGCTTCAGCCGCCCTGCCATTGCTCCAACAGGCTACGCCGCGGCGGGCTACGCCGCGACGATGAACACCGGCGTGCCGACCCGGACGTGCCCGAAGAGCCACTCCGCCTCCGGGATGCGCATCCGGATGCAGCCGTGCGAGGCCGAGTAGCCGATCGACGCGGCGTCGGGGGTGCCGTGGATGCCGACCCCCGGTGCGCTCAGGCCCATCCAGCGTGTGCCGAGCGGGTTCCCCGGTCCCGGCGGGACGGGCTTCTCGCCTTTCGCCCAGTCCGAGGCCGGCGGGTACCACCACGGATGCCGCTGCATCGTCACGATCGAGAAATGGCCGACCGGCGTCGGATACTGGGACTGTCCGGTCGCGACTCCGAGCGCCTTCCAGAGCCGCATCCCGCGGAACAGGTTGAGCCGCTTCGACTCGCGCCTGATCACGATGATCGGCCCGAAGCGCGCCCGCGTCACGCTCGGCACGACCGCCGACGAGCGGATCCGGACGGGCGTCCGCGTATGCGTCCGGAGCGCGGCGACGATCGTCCTCGTCGCGGCGCGCTGGCGAAGCGCCTTGCCCGTGCGCTCCTTCGTGATCCACGGCCGGTTGTCGCGCAGGCCCTTGAGCTCAGCGTTGGCGCCCTGCCGGTCGAAGCGCTTCCCCAGGGCCTTCACATAGCGCGCAACGCCGCCTTTCCGAAGCGTGACGAACAACGGGATCTGGGCCCCGGGCACCGCGCGGCGCGCCTGGTCGACGGCGAGCTTGACCCGCGCCGTTGCACCGAGACGTCGGGGGGCGACGAGGATCAGCTTCTGTCCGTACCGCAGGACAACCGTTTCGTCGAAGGACGCCTGGACCACCCCGGTCGCCTGTGCGGGGGTCATCCCGCCCACCTCGGTCCTGGCGATCCGGACGCCGTCCGGGAGGACGAACTGCTGCGGCGCGCGGGTTGTCGTGCCGCCGGTGGTCGTCGGCGCGGTGGTCGTTGTCGGGAGCGAAATCGACGTGGTCGTCAGCGCGCCGAGCGGGCCGGTCCCGGCCATCACCCCGGCGCTGAAGATGCCCGAAAGCAGGCAGGCAAGCGCGCCCGCACCGATCAGAACCCCACGCCTCATCGCGAAGGAGTGTAGACAGGAGGACTGCTGTTTACGGCGCCGTCTGGAGCGGCGGCTCCTCGAAGCGGCCACCACCTGCCGCGAACTCGACGATCATCCGGTCGGTGATCCACTCGACGGGCGCCTTGTCATCCGTCCAGGGATCGGCCGACGGCGGGACGTCGTGAAGTCCGTGCAGCAGGCTCGAGACGAGCGGCTGGAGCTGCGCGGGCGCGTCGGCGACCGTGTGGGGCACCTGCTCGCCGTTGACGCCGATCACGATCCGGTTGAACCGGAGCGGCTGCCAGTACGCAGCAGGCATGACGGTGGCAAGGGTTCCTCCGATCTCCTCCGCCAGGCGGTGGTCGTCCGGCGTGGAGGCGACGTTCAGCGCGACCACCCCGCCCGGGTTCAGGCGCTTGCGGACGAGCTCGAAGAACTCCTTGGTGGCCAGATAGAACGGGACGTACGGCGGGCGGTAGGCGTCGACGACGATCACGTCGTACTTCGCATCGGTCCGGCGGAGGAACGCGCGCGCGTCGAGGTTGTGGACGGCCAGGCCAGGTGTTTTCCCCATCTCGAAGTACCGCCGCCCAGCGTCGCTCACCGCCGGGTCGAGCTCGACCCCGTCGATCTTCACCCCAGGGTAGAAGTGCGCGTAGGCTCGGGCGGCCGTGCCGGCTGCGTTGCCGAGCATGGCAACGCGGTGCGGGCCCGGCGCCATGGCGGCCACGGCGAGGTAGGTGTCCCAGACGCCACCCGTCAGCACCTCGCCGCGCCGCCACACGGAGTGGGTTGCCAGACCCTCGTCGAGGTACAGCTTCCGCTCCCCGTCCGGCTCCTGCACGACCTGGATGAACTGGTAGCGCGACTCGCGCTCGTAGACGAGGCCGCTCTGCGCCTTGACCACGCCGGGCGGGATCAGGAGGAGCGCCGCCAGCGCCGCCGCGAGCGCGAACCACCGGCGGCCGAGCAGGAGCGCGCCGCCGAGGCCGATCACGGCCGCGCTCGCGATCAGCGTCCGCTGCGTGCCGATCGCCGGGATCAGGACGAGAGCGGAGAGAAACGTTCCGAGCAGGCTGCCCACTGTGGAGACGGCGTAGAGGCGGCCGGAGACGGCGCCCGCGGTCTCCACGTCCGTGATCGCCAGCCGGATCGCGAAGGGCGCGACCATCCCGAGCAGGATCACGGGCGGCACGAACAGCACGAGCACGCCGAAGAACGAGCCGATCGCGGCACCGGCCGAGACACGGTCCAGCCCTTCGACCGAGAAGTCGAGCAGCGGCCGAGCGACGAACGGGATCACCGCGACGAGGCAGGCGGCGGCGGTGACGACGGCGCCGAGAGTGCGCGGCGTCGGCCGCCGGTCGGCGAGCTTGCCCCCGAGCCAATAGCCGACGGAGAGCGACGCCAGGATCAGGCCGATCACGTTGGCCCAGACGATTGTGGAGTTGCCGAAGTAGGGCGCAAGCAGTCGCGAAGCCGCAATCTCCGTGGCCAGCGATCCGAGGCCGGCGGCGAACACGACGCCGGTCAGCACACCCTGGAATCGCGGGCTCAACTCGACGTTCGTTTGACGACGACCACGGCGGAGTCGTCGCCGAGCTCGCCGCCGGCGAATGCCTTCGCGCCGTCGACGACGGCTCGTGCCAGCTCTGTGGCGCCGAGGTCTTGGTGCTCGGCGAGCAGGCGGTCGAGCCGCTCCAAGCCGTAGAGCTCGCCGTCCCTACTCGCCTCGATCACGCCGTCCGTGAAGAGCACGACCGCGGAGCCGGGCTCGAGCGTCTCGTGGGCCTCGTCGTAGTGCTGATCGTCGGCGATCCCGAGCGCCAGCCCGGTCGTCCCGAGCTCGAGCACCCGGTTGTCGGTGCAGATCAACCGAGCCTTCGGGTGCCCGGCGCTGGCACACGCGAGCTCGCCGGTCCCGGCGTCGATGGTCAGGTAGGCCATCGTCACGAACTTCCCCTCCTCCACCTCGCCGACGACGACCTCGTTCGCTGCCCGGAGGAAGTCGGACGGGTCGGGG
>DASTHD010000174.1:0-8750 GCA_035605555.1 Gaiellaceae bacterium | reverse complement strand
GCCGGCGTGGCGTCGCGCCGGAAGGCCGACGAGCTGATCAAGGCCGGCCGGGTGCTCGTGAACGGCCAGCCGGGGCAGCTGAACACCTTCGTGGCGCGGGGCGATCGCGTCGAGGTCGACGGGCGGGAAGTGACGAAGCAGCCGCTGACCTACGTGCTGCTCCACAAGCCAGCCGGAGTCGTAACGACGGTGAGCGACCCGCAGGGGCGGCCGACCGTCGTCGACCTCGTGGCGCACGACGTCCGCATCGTGCCCGTGGGCCGGCTGGACACCGACACGACCGGCGCGCTTCTGCTTACGAACGACGGCGAGCTCGCGCACCGGCTGGCGCACCCGAAGTACGAGGTGGAGAAGGTCTATGAGGCCGAGGTGGAGGGCGAGCCGTCGGACGAGGCGCTCCGGCGACTGGCCGAGGGCGTGGAGCTCGAGGACGGCCGGACGGCGCCGGCGCGGGTGCGACGCCTAGGCCCCTCCACCGTCGAGCTGTCGATCCACGAGGGCCGGAACCGACAGGTGCGGCGGATGCTGGAGGCAGTGGGCCACCCGGTGCGGCGCCTCCACCGCAGCCGCTACGCGGGCCTCACCGTCGACGACCTTGCGCCGGGCGAGTGGCGCGAGCTCGCGGGAGGCGAGCTCCGTCTGGTGGGCAAGTAACAACTTGTTACTAGCCCGTCCGGATCGCCGCTAACCGCGTGGGTTCGAGGCGGTCGCGGAGGGCCGAAGACCCAAGTAACAAGTTGTTACAAGCGTTGTCGGCCCGGCGCGCCGCTCGGGCGACGCGCCGGGCCGAAGCGGCTTCGGGTCAGGCGGACGCGGCTAGCGTCTGCGACTGCCCGATCAGGAACTGCGCCTGCGAGATCCAGGCGCTTGCGTCGTGGCGGTTGATGCGGCGGTGGTCGAACGCCGCGGCGTCCAGGGCGTCGCGGATCTGCGCCGCCAGCGCGTCGCGCTGGGACGTCAGCGTCGAGATCTGCCCTTCCACCGAGGTGTAGCGCGCGTCGTCCGTGGACGACCCGCTCTTGATCGCCTTCGTCGAGGCCGCCAGCAGGTTCATCGAGAAGGCGCCGAACGGCGCGTTCAGTTGCTTGTAGATCGCGCCGAGAGTGCGGATTGTGCCGCGATCGTGCTCGAGCGACGACGGCAGAGCGTCCGCGGCGAGCTCACCGGTCAGCACCCGGCCGTCGTGGACGTACGGATCCTGGAGCCCCAGCAGGGTGAGCATCGTCGGCCGGACATCGGAATGATCCGCCCAGGTCCGGTCGTCGTATCGCTGCCTCCGGATCCCCGGGCCGACCAAACCGAGCCACGTGTTCGCGATCTCGGTCTGGATGCCGCCGTGGTTCCAGGCGAACGACTGGTTGCCCTGCGGCGGGATGAAGATGCACGGCGAGGCGCAGTTCGCGGCCCCGGTGAAGAAGAAGTAGTCCGGGAGCGCGAACAACGTCAACGTCGGCGTCCGCTGTGAATCGGCGGTGACCATGTGCAGCGCCTTCATCCCGACGGGATCGGCCAGCCCGGCCGCCACCTGCTCGGTGAGCCCGGTGTACGGGTTCACCGCGGTCAGCCGCCCGAGCGCCCGCCCGAAGTCGCGGGTGACGCCTGCGGTCCGGGCTGGATTGCCCGTGAGGTAGATCGTCGGCGCCATGTCGGCGTGGACCGTGAACGGCGTCGTGATCCCCTCCTGAGTCGCGAGCAGCCCGGTGAGGTTGCCGTTGACCTCGCCGATCGGCTCGTAGTGGCACGGCGTGGTCACGCCGTCGCAGCCGGCGGGCGTGGGCAGCGAGCCCGCGAAGTGGTCGCCCTCCTCCGTCGAGAAGACGAAGAGGGTGTTCCGCTTCGTGATCCCGTCCGAGGCGAGCCGGCTGAAGAACTGGCCGAACGCCTGGTCGTACGCCTTCAGCTGCTGGACGTAATCGGCCTCGCCGGGCCCGCGAGTCGCATGGATCTCACCCGCATTGCCGTGCTGGTCGTGTGCGTCCGAGATGTAGCCGAAGGTGACCGGGACGCCGGCCTCCTGCATCTGGGCCACATAGCCGAGCGTCGTCGTCGCGAACAGCCCGTCGAACCCGGGGAAGCCGGGCTGGCCGAACGGGTCGACGACCGGCTGGCCGTTCAGCTTGTTCACCACTGGACTGCCGCGAGCGATGGCCGGGTTGACGTACTTCGCACCGAAGAGCCCCTTGAACCCGTCGTAGCCGCCCGGCTCGTCGGGGAGCAGGTCAGGCTTCGCGTTCGCGCTCTTCGCGCAGAGGCTCTTCACGGTCTTGGCGCAGTGGATCGCGATCCCGACGAAGTCGGTCTGCGCGAGCGTCCGGGCGGCGGTATTTGCCGGCGCATTGTTGGACGCCACTGCTTCGTTCCACTCCGGAGAGCCGGCGCCGAAGACCTTGGTCATGTCCCCGGCCGGCCCGGTGCCGGTGTTCTCGAGCACGACGTTGGCAAGCGCCGTCGCACCCCAGTCGCATCCGGCCCGCGTGTACGGGACCCACGGCGCCGGCGTGTTCTTCGCCGAGCCGCTGTCGCCGTTCACCATGTTGAAGTTCGGGTCCGTCGGCGGCGAGTTGACGTCGTCCGTGAGATCCGTCCAGTACTTGAACGAGCTCGAGGACGCCGTCGATCCGTCGGCCCTGAAGTAGCGGTACGAGTTCGTCACCGACTGCCCGTGCCGATCCGGATACATGCCGGTGAGGCTGGTGAGGATCCCACCGCCGGTATGCGAGATCAGCGCGGTGTGGTTGTTCGTGAGCAGCCTGCCGTTGCCGCGGATGAAGTTGAGCAGGTTCGGCATCTGCTCGACGTCCGACGGGACGTTCGGGTTGTCCCGGTTGAAGTGCACGTTGTCGAAGATCAGGTAGACGACGTGCGAGATCCCGTTGTCGAGCCGGCAGTTGCTCGACGAGTGCCGGGAATGCGTGGTGCGGTGGCTGCGCGTGGCGCGGACGGGCCTCGCCGAGCCCGCAGTTGCCATGCTCACCGCGATGGCGGCGGCCAGCACGCCCGCTGCTGCGAGCGGTACGGCCACCCGAAGGCCTCTCCTCATAGCTCCTCCCTCTGAGCGTTCGGTTGGTTGGCCGTCGGAGAAGCTACGCGCTCACGGGCCGAATTTGTGTTGAGGCCCGGTGAAGCGCTACTCGAACCAGGCCAGCACAGCGACGATCACGTACAGCGCCACGAGCGCCCAGCCCTCGAAGGCCACCGCCTCGCCGTCGCCCGTGATCTGCCAGATCGCGAAGGCCGTGAGCGCGATCGCGCCGATGTAGACCGGGCCGAGCACGAAGGTCAGCCGCGTCTCGAAGGCGAGCGACAGGAGCACGAGCGCCGGGAACACGAACACCGCGATCTGCGCGACGGAGTTCTTGACGACCGAGATCGCGAGGTCGGACTGGCCCTTCGCGGCGAGGGTGATCCCGACCACGTTCTCGACCGCGTTCCCAGCGATTGCGACGATCACGAGGCCCGTGAACGCCTTCGAGATGCCGAGCGTGTCGACCGCCGGGTCGAGCGCGTCGATGAACCATTCCGACACGAACGCCGCCGTCACCCCGGCGGCGGCGAGCGCGACAATCGCGGCGCGGAAGGGGAGCCCTGGACGGGCCTCCCCGCTGTGCGCGGGTTCGACCTCCTCGTCCGACCGCAAGTAGCTCCAGAGCCAGGTTCCGTAGACGGCGAGCAGGCAGACCGCGCCGATCACCGAGATCGCCTCCTGATGCCGGCTGGCACGGTCGCCGACGGTGTCGGAGAGCCCGAGGATCACGATGATGAAGACGGCCAGGAGGAGGAGCGTCGCGATGTCGTTCGGGAGCCGTTTGCGGAAGCGCATCACGCCGTCCGCCGACGCCCTCGCGCCGGCGACGATCGCGAGCCCGAGGACGAGGAGCGCGTTCGCGAGGAACGAGCCGACGATCGACGTCTGCGCGACGACCAGCTCGCCCGCCGACAGCGCGAACAGGACGATGAAGAGCTCGGGGAGGTTGCCGAGGGTCGACTGCAGCGCGCCCGTCACTGCCGGCCCGTAACGCGCGCCGACCGATTCGGTGGCGATCGAGATCACCCAGGCCAGGCCGGCGAGCGCGACGGCGGCGACGCCGAAGGTGACGACCGGCTCGGCGTCGGCGTAGTGGAGGACCGCGGTGGCGAGCGTCGCGAGGGCAACACCGCCCAGGACGGCGGCGTTACGGCCGGACAAACCCCATGCGCTCGTACATCTGCGCGAGCGTCGAGGCTGACGCCTCCCGGGCCTTGTCGGCGCCGATCTCCAGCAGCCGTGAGAGCTCGGGCTCGTCACCGCGCAACTCGCGATAACGCTCCTGGATCGGCTGCACGAGTGTGACCACGGCGTCGGCGACGTCGCTCTTGAACTGCCCATAGCCGGCGCCGTCGTAGCGGCCCTCGATCTGCTCGCGGGTCTCGCCGGTGGCGACCGACATGATGTCGATCAGGTTCTCGATCCCCTCCTTGCCGGGCCCGCGCCGCACCTCCCGCCCGGAGTCCGTCACCGCGCTCTTGACCTTCTTCGTCAGCACCTCGGGCGGGTCGAGCAGGTCGAGCGTGCCCTGCGGCGTGCCGAGCGTCGTGGACATCTTCCGCTCCGGCTCCTGGAGGTCCATGATCCGCGCGCCGACCTCCGGGTACCGCCCGTCGGGCAGCTTGAAGGTCTCGCCGTAGCGCGAGTTAAAGCGCTCGGCGATGTCGCGCGTGAGCTCGAGATGCTGCCGCTGGTCATCGCCGATCGGGACGACGTCGGTCTGGTACAGGAGGATGTCGCCGGCCATCAGCACGGGATACGTAAAGAGCCCGGCGGACACGAACTCCTGCTGGTCTGACTTCTCCTTGAACTGCGTCATCCGCCGGAGCTCGCCGAAGCTCGTCACCGAGCTCAGCAGCCAGGCCGCCTCGGCATGCGCGGTCACATGGCTCTGGACGAAGACGGTGGAGCGCTCATGATCGAGCCCGACGGCGAAGAGCATCGCGCCGAGGTCGAGGGTCCGCTCCCGGAGGTCGGCCGGGTCGAACTCGACCGTGACCGAGTGCAGATCGACGATGCAGAAGAACGCGTCGCCGAGCTCCTGGGTCGCGACGTACTGGCGGAAGCCGCCGCTGTAGTTCCCGAAGTGCTTCGAGCCGGTGGGCTGGATGCCGGAGAAGACGCGCATGGTCAGTGGAGCATTGTGCTCAAGGACCGGACGTAGTCGCTGAGCGCCGCGGGTCCTTCCTCGGCGACCTCGACGGCCCGCGTGCCGACGACGACGCCGTCGACGAGCTCGGCTGCCGCCTGCGCGTGCTCGGGCGTGGTGATGCCGAACCCGGCGTAGAGCGGAACGTCGGTCGTACGCCTCGCCCGCCCGACGAGGCCGGCGAGAGCGGGGGAGAGGCCGTTCCGCGCCCCGGTCGTCCCCGTAACCGTGACGAGGTAGAGCCAGCCGTCCGTGTGCTCTGCGGCGAGACCGATCCGCTCGTCCGTCGAGGTCGGCGCCACGAGCTGGACGCGGCGCAGTCCCGGCTCGGCGTCCACCGGCAGGTCGGCCACGATCAGGCTCGTCGCTCCCGCCTCACGCGCGTCCTGCTCGAAGCGGTCGTAGCCGTGGGCCTCGAGCAGCGCGGCGTACGTCATCGGCACCAGGGGAACGTCGACCCGGCTTCGCGTGTCGGCCAGGCACTCCAGGCAGGCGTCGGTCCGCATCCCTTCGGCGAGCGCCCGCTCTGCGGCGCGGCGGATCACCGGGCCGTCTGCGAGCGGGTCCGAGAACGGGAAGCCGAGCTCGACGACGTCCGCGCCGCCCTCGACCGCCGCTTCTGCCAACTCAGGCGTCTCGCGCCCTGCCATCAGGTAGATCACGAGCCGCTTAGACACGGGCGAGGTCCTTGTCGCCGCGGCCCGACAGGCAGACGAGGATCAGCTCGCCCTCCAGGCCGTCCACCCGAGCCAGCGCGTGGGACGGCTCGAGCGCGGGGACGATCCCCTCTGTCTCCGCCAGCCGATGCAGCGCGGCGAGCGCCTCGGCGTCAGTCGCGGTGACGTACTCGGCGCGGCCGGTGTCGCGTAGGAAGGCGTGCTCGGGACCGACGCCCGGATAATCGAGCCCGGCGGCGACGGAATGCGCGTCGAGAATCTGGCCGTCCTCGTCGGCGAGCAGGGACGAGCGAGCGCCGTGGAGGACGCCGGTCCTGCCGTCGCCGAGCGACGCCGCCTCCTCGGCCTCGACCCCGAGGAGCCGCACCGCGGAGTCTTCGAGGAAGCCGGCAAAGAGCCCGATCGCGTTCGAGCCGCCGCCGACGCAGGCGACGGCGACGTCCGGCAGGCGCTCCTCGGCCTGGAGGATCTGCTCGCGAGCCTCGCGGCCGATCACCGACTGAAGCTCGCGGACGATCGACGGATATGGGTGCGGGCCGACGCACGAGCCGATCAGGTAGTGGGTCGTCTCGACGTTCGAGATCCAGTCGCGGATCGCTTCGCTCGTCGCCTCGCGAAGCGTCTTCGTCCCGAACTCGACGGGCCGAACCTCCGCGCCGAGGAGGTACATCCGCTCGACGTTCGGGCGCTGCCGCTCCATGTCCTCGGCGCCCATGTAGACGACGCAGTCGAAGCCGAAGCGCGCGCAGACTGTCGCGGTGGCGACGCCGTGCTGGCCGGCGCCGGTCTCGGCGACGATCCGCTGCTTCCCGAGACGCCGGGCGAGCAACGCCTGCCCGAGCGTGTTGTTCAGCTTGTGCGCGCCGGTGTGGAGGAGGTCCTCGCGCTTGAGGTACAGGCGCTTCCCGGGCGCGAACCGCTCGGTGAGCGTGAGCGGCGTCGGCCGACCGCCGAAGGTGGTCAGCAGCTCGTGGAGCTCGCGGTGGAACTCGTCGTCGGCCCTGGCGTCCTCCCAGCCGAGCGCGAGCTCGTCGAGGGCCGGGATCAGCGTCTCGGGGACGTAGCGGCCGCCGTAGGCGCCGTAGAGCCCCACGGTCATCGCGCCGCCTCCACGAAGGCGCGCACGCGGTCGTGTTCCTTGATCCCCGGCGCGACCTCCAGCCGCGAGGCAGCATCGACCGCCCACGGCCGTACGGCCTCGATCGCGTCTCGGACGTTGTCGGGGCCGAGTCGCCCGGCGAGCATGATCCGGCCGTCCGCGGTCTTCGCGCGCTCGAGGTGCTCCGAGTCCGCCTCCTCCCACGGCAGATCGACGACCCGCGCCACCTCCCGGCCGTCGCGAAGCAGCACGGCGTCGCGGGCACGGTGGCCGTTTTCTCGCGCGTACAGCTGGACGAGGTCGGCGCCGCGCTCGTCGTACTCGCCCACGTGGACGGCGACGCGGAGCATCGTCTCGGGAACGGGGAGGAGGTCGTCCGCGCGCCTCGGGCTCTCGGCGGCCAGGATGAACCCGGCGATGTCGGCGCCGGCCTCCGCGGTGACGGCCACGTCCTCCTCGCGCGTGAGCCCGCAGACCTTCACGAGTGGGCGGGAGATCAGCTCCGCGAGCTTGGCGCCGGGATCCTGCGCACGCATCAGCGTCGATCCGACGAGGATCGCGTCGGCGCCGGCCAGCTCGGCGGCGGCGCCCTGGGCGCGGGAGGCGATCGCGCTCTCTGCGATCACGACCCGGTCGCGGGGCGCCTGCGCCACGAGCTCGAGCTGAGCCGCCCGGTCGATCTCGAACGTGGAGAGGTCCCGGGCGTTGATACCGATCACCTCCGCGTCGAGGTCCGCGGCCCGTTGCAATTCCTTCGCGTCGTGCGCCTCGACGAGTGCATCGATTCCGAGTGCTCTGGCTGTTTGCAGAAGCTCCGAGACGCTCTGGTCTTCCAAGTCCCGCAGCAACAACAGCACCGCATCGGCGCCAGAGTCACGGAGCTCGCGCAGCTGGTCGGCGGTCGAGAAAAAGCCTTTCGCGAGCAGCGGCAGGCTCGCCTGTGCGTGTGCTGCGCGAAGGTCGTCGGTCGTGCCGCCGAACCGCTCGTCCACGAGGATCGAGACCGCGGCCGCGCCGGACCGCTCGAACGCCGCCGCGAGCGCACCGGGATCCGCGTCCGGACGGAGGTCGCCGGCCGAGGGCGACCGCCGCTTGACCTCGGCGACCGCCGACAGCCCTTCGGCCCTGAGCGCCTCAGCGAAACGCAATCAGAGCCTCCAGTCGCTCGCCCGCCGCGCCTGAGTCCACTGCCTCACGTGCGACCTCCAGCCCCTCGCGGAGATCCTCGGCATGCCCGCCGGCGGCGATCGCGCCCGCCGCGTTCAGCAGGATGGAGTCGCGCCGGCCCCCGTTCGCGCCCGCGAAGACCTCGCGGATCGCTTCCGCGTTCTCGTCAGGCGAGCCACCGCGCAGCTCCTCCGGCGCGCATCGTGGGACGCCGAGCTCGAGCGGGTCGATCTCGCGCTCCTTGACGCCGCCGTCCACGACCTCGCAGACGAGGTTCGGGCCGGCCGGCGAGAGCTCGTCGATCCCCGCGGCGCCGTGGACGACGAACGCCCGGCGTGCGCCGAGCGACGCAAGCACCTCGGCGATCGTCCTGACGAGATCCGGCGAGTAGACGCCGACCACCTGTGCCCGCGCCCCGGCCGGGTTCGTCAGCGGGCCGAGCACGTTGAAGACCGTCCGCGCCGCGAGCTCCTTGCGCACCGGCGCCGCGTGCTTCATCGCCGGATGGTGGGTCGGCGCGAACAGGAACCCGAACCCGAGCTCGTCGATCGAGTCCGCGATCCGTTCGGGCGGGAGGTCGAGCGCGAACCCGAGCGCCTCGAGCACGTCGGCCGAGCCCGACGCTGACGACAC
>DASTHD010000173.1:0-7937 GCA_035605555.1 Gaiellaceae bacterium | reverse complement strand
GCTCGCGCACGGTCCGCACGGTGTCAACGGCACCGGCTACGTCGCGAGCGTCAACGTCGTCGATCCCCCGATCCTCGGGCTCGAGGCGAAGGTGATCCTCGACGACCAGCTGCTCGTCAGCAACCTGACCCAGAAGCCGCTGCAGATCCTCGACCGGCGCGGCCGGCCGTTCATCCGCTTCCGGCCGACGGGAGTCCAGCGGCTTCAGGACGGTCAGTGGCGGCGGATGAACACGGGCGCGGCCTACGCGTGGCACGACAGCCGCGTAGTGGGCTCCGGGACGCCGCCGCCCGCCGCTCCCGGCGCAATCGAGACCGCTCCTCGGTTCGTACGCAACTGGACCGTCCCCGGCCGCGTCGGCGATCGGGCGTTCACGATCGAAGGCGCCCTCGCCTGGGTGGAGCCCCCGAAGAAACCGGAGAGGGTCTCGACAGCGCTGTTGGCCGGAGGCGCCGTCGCGCTGGCCGCTCTCTCCCTGGGCGCGATGTTCCTGCTCGGTCGCCGTAAACCCGAGGGCTAGCATTACGCGATGCCCCGCTACCTGATCGTCAGACGATTCTCCGTGCAGGAGTCCGAGATGCCGACCGTCGGCCGGCGGTCGCGCGAGATCGTCGAGGACGAGCTGCCCGAGATCACGTGGGAGCACAGCCACGTCGTGGTCGACGGCGAAGGGACTGTGCGGACCTACTGCGTCTACGCCGCGCCGGACGAGGAGATCGTGAAAGAGCACTCGAAGCGGCTCGGCGCGCACACGATCGAGTCGCTGCAGGAGATCGCCGGCGATGTGAGCCCGGCGGACTTCCCGCGGGACTAGGCCTACTCGCTGAGCCCGAGCAGGCGCGCGTCGGGCACGTGGTACTTCGCCGTCTCGGCGAGCGCGATCCTGCGGGTGAGCTGCCGGCGCCTGTCGCCGTCGACCTCGGGCACGAGCGCGAGCGCCTCGCGGTAGAGCGCCGCCGCCCGCTCCTTCGCCCAGCCGTGCTCGGCGCCCTCGGCGGCGGTGACGAGGTACTGGATCGCCTTCTCGGGCTCGCCGGCATCGCGCCAGTGGCGCGCCAGCGCCGCGCCGACCTCGCCGCCGTCGCCGCCGACTGATTCGAAGAAGAGTGCCGCCTCACGGTGGCGGTCCTGGCGCACCGACCGCGGCAGCAGCTCGTAGGCGACATCCCGTACCAGGACGTGGCTGAACATGTACTGCTGATGTCCCTCGAACGCCGAGACCGTCTGCCGCGCGATCAGGTCACGCCGCTCGAGCTCGGCGAGCGCCGGGCTGAGACCACTCGGATTCGGCGTCATGCGCTCGAGTGCACCGAGCCAGAAGACCCGCCCGGCGACGGCCGCGTTCAGCAGCACCGTCCGCTCGTTCGCGGGCAGGGCGTCGAGGCGGGCCGCGATGATCCCGCGGATCGTGGTGGGCATCGGCGCCGCGGGGTCGCCGGACTCCCGGAGCGTCGCCGCCAGCTGCTCGATGAAGAGGGGGTTGCCGTCGGCGACGGCGGCGAGGTCTGCGGCGCGCTCGAGGTTCTCCGCGGCGCCGTCGTTCGAGAGGCGATGCGTCGCGAGCAGCGTCGCCGCCGCAGAGTCGAGCGGACGGAGCCGGAGCGCGGTGTGCGCGAGCAGACCTCCGCCCCAGTCGGGCCGGAGGTCAAGCAGGTCGGGCCGGGCCAGGACGAGCAGGAGCACCGGCAGATCACGGAGCCGGGCTGCGAGCAGGCTGACGAGCTGGAGCAGGGCCTCGTCGGCCCAGTGGAGGTCCTCGAACACCAGCATCGTCGGCTGGTCGGCTGCGACCGCCTCGATGAACGTGCGGATCGAGAAGAAAAGGCTCTCGCGGTCGGCGATCGTCCCCTCCGGGTCGAGCCCGAGCAGGATCGCGAGGTGGCGGCTGACCTCCTGGGACTCGGCGGGCGGCAGCAGCGTCGAGACGACCTGCTCGAGCTTCTCGAGCGCCACCTCGCCGGTGTCGGTCTCGAAGATTCCGCACAGCTGCTTGAGCTGGAAGGCGAGGGCCGAGTAGGCGGTGCTCTCGCGGTACGGCAACACGCGCCCCCGCACGGGACGCCCGCCGCGCTCACGAACCTTCGCCGCAAGCTCGACCGCGAGCCTCGTCTTCCCCACTCCGGCCGGGCCGATCACCGTGACGAGATGAGGGGTGCGCTCGGTCGTGACGCGCTCCCAGGTGCCGAGGAGCATGTCGAGCTCCGGATCCCGGCCGATCAGTGGGCCGCCCACCGGGCGCTCGCCGGGCTTGCGGATCTCGCGCAGCGCCACCCACGCGGGCACGCGATCCTCCTTGCCCTTCGCCTCTACGGGCTCGGCGGGCGCGAAGAGGATCGCCTCTTTCGTCGCCCGGTAGGTCTCCTCGCCGACGAGCACGGCGCCGACCGGCGCCGCGGTCTGGAGGCGGGCGGCGGTGTTGACGACGTCGCCGGTGACCATCGCCTCGCCGAGCGCAGGGCGCGCATCGACGATCACGAGCGCCTCGCCGGTGTTGACGGCGATCCGAACCTTCAGGTCGAGCCGCGGGCTGGCCTCGTCCATCGCCGCGATCGTGTCGCGGACGGCCAGCCCCGCTCGAACCGCCCGCTCGGCATCGTCGCCGTAGGCGACCGGCGCGCCGAACACGCCGACCACCGCGTCGCCGATGAACTTCTCCACCACGCCGCCGAAGGACTCGATCTCGCGCCGGACGACGTCGTGGTAGGGGCGAAGGAGCTCCTGGACCTCCTCAGGATCGAGCCGCTCGGCCCGAGCCGTGAACCCGACCATGTCGACGAAGATCACGCTGACATGGCGACGCTCCTCGCGCGCGGCGCCCCGGACGTCCGAGAGCGGGAGGCCGCACGCGAGGCAGAACCGCGCGATCTCCGGGTTTTCCTGGCCGCAGGAGGCACAAATGGCCATGGAGCAACCCTACGATCCTGCGCGGTCGTCGGATTGGACTTGGGCGGCGCGCTCTAGCCGGCGTCAGGCGACTCGGCCGAGTCGTCCCCCGCGAACAATCGCGCACCGACGTACGCGAGGCCGATCGCAACCCCAGTTGCCGCTGCGACCAGGCCGACGCGTACCGCCGGCGAGAGACTCTGGAATGCCTCGGCGACACGGTCCGTGCGTGACTTCCGTCGACGCACGATCCGGTACACCGGCGGAAGCTGCTGGATCGTTCCAGCGACCCGCTCCGCACCGGACCTGCCGCGCTCAACCACGATGCTCGTGTTCATCGTCATCACCTCGTCTGCGGGAAGCCGAGGTCGACCTTGCTGGTCGAGGGATCCGGCCAGCGTGAGGTGACGACCTTCCCGCGGGTGTAGAAGTTGATCCCCTCCGGCCCGTAGATGTGGGAGTCACCGAAGAGGCTGGCTTTCCAGCCGCCGAACGAGTAGTAGGCGACCGGGACGGGGATCGGCACGTTCACGCCGACCATGCCCGCCTGCACTTCGAACTGGAACTGCCGGGCGGCGCCGCCGTCGCGGGTGAAAATCGCGACGCCGTTGCCGTACCTGTTCTCGTTCACGAGGCTGACCGCCTCGTCGTACGTCTCGGCGCGGACGACGGAGAGCACCGGCCCGAAGATCTCGTCCTTGTAGGCGTCCATCTCGGGCGTGACCTTGTCGAGGAGCGACACGCCCAGGAAGAACCCGTCGCCGTCGGGGGACGTCTCGCGGCCGTCGGCGACCACCTCTGCGCCCTGCTCGGCGCCGCTGTCGAGGTACGACGCGACCTTGTCGCGATGCTCCCGGGTGATCAGCGGCCCCATCTCGTTTTCAGGCTCGGTGCCTGGGCCGACCTTGACCTTCGGCAGGCGCTGCTTGACCGCGTCGATGAACGCGTCGCCGATGTCGCCGACTGTGACCACCGCCGAGACCGCCATGCAACGCTCGCCGGCCGAGCCGTACGCCGCCGAGACGGCGGCGTCCGCGGCCATGTCCAGGTCGGCGTCCGGGAGCACGACCATGTGGTTCTTCGCGCCGCCGAGCGCCTGCACCCGCTTCCCCTTCGACGTGCCGGTGGCATAGATGTACTGAGCGATCGGCGTGGAGCCGACGAAGCTGACCGAGGCGATGTCGGGGTGCTCGAGGATGGCATCGACGGCCACCTTGTCGCCGTGGACGACGTTGAAGACGCCGTCGGGCAGGCCTGCCTCCTTCAGGAGCTCGGCCGCGAAGATCGAGGCCGACGGGTCCTTTTCGGAGGGCTTCAGGACGAACGTGTTGCCACACGCGAGCGCCGGGGCCCACATCCACATGGGCACCATCGCCGGGAAGTTGAAGGGCGTGATGCCGGCGACGACGCCGAGCGGCTGCCGGATCGAGTAGACGTCGATCCCGCTCGAGGCTTGCTCGGAGAAGTCGCCCTTGAGCAGCGTCGGGATCCCGCAGGCGTACTCGATCACCTCCAGGCCGCGCTGCACCTCCCCCTTGGCGTCCGAGAAGACCTTGCCATGCTCCTCGGTGAGGATCGCGGCGATGTCGTCCTTGCGCCGGTGGAAGAGGTCGCGGATCGTGAAGAAGAGCTCCTGGCGTTTCGAGAGCGAGACCTCTCGCCAGGCTTTGAAGGCCTCCTTCGCGGCCTGGACTGCGCGGTCGACCTCCTCGACGGAGGCGAAGTCGACCTCCTTCGTCTGGATGCCCCGGGCGGGGTTGTAGACAGGCCCGCTACGGCCCGACTCCCCGGGGACGCTCTGCCCGCCGATCCAGTGGCTGACGCGCCCCAACTCCGTTTTCTGCGTGCCCTTCCGCTCCAAGACCTCGGTCATCACTCGCCTCCTCGACGCTCGCGGTCCCCAGGGTACACCGATGACTTTTTTGGGCCGTCGTCGTCACTACTGCTAGTACTGGAGTGCCGCCACCGGAGGGAGGACCCCCATGACCGAACCCCGTGCTGATCGTCGTGCTGCGCACGAACGCCTTTCGACAGGCGCGCTCGCCCGCTGGGCGCGCGCTTGCGCCACGCACCCCTGGCGCGTCGTCGCCACCTGGATCGGCATCGTCGTCCTTCTGGTCTTCTCGGTCGCGACGCTCGGCGGCAGCCTCCGGGACGAGTTCGAAATCCCCGGCTCCGACACGCAGAAGGCGACCGACCTGATCGAGTCGCAATTCGCGTCCGAGCAGGGTGGCGTGCTCAACATCGTCTTCGCGGCGCCCGAGGGCCAGCGGCTCGACACGCCCGAGCGCAAGCGGGCGATCGAAGCGGCGATCGCGAAGCTGAAGACGTCCGAGTTCAAGCCCAGCGAGGGGAAGGCCGGCCTCGAGAGCGTCGGCGACCCGTTCAGCAAGGACACCTTCTCCGACAACGGCCGAATCGCCTATGCGGAGGCGCAGTTCGACCAGACGATCGAGGACGCCGACCGCGACCAGGTCGTCAAGGTCGAGGACTACGTCCGCGACGCGGTCGCGCCGGCCGGCGTGACGACGGAGTACAACGGCGAGGCGGAGTTCCCGCCGATCGAGCAGGGAACGTCGGAGGCGCTCGGGCTGCTCGCGGCGATCATCGTGCTGCTGATCGTCTTCCGGACGTTCGTCGCGGCGATGATCCCGATCCTGCTCGCGATCACCGCCGTCGCCGGCGCCTTCCTGCTGCTCTTCCTGATCGCCGGCTTCACCGACATCAACACGATCACGCCGATCCTCGTTTCGATGATCGGCATCGGCGTCGGGATCGACTACTCCCTGTTCATCGTCACCCGCTTCCGCCAGTTCCTCCACGAGGGCCTTTCGCCCCAGGACGCAGCCGCCGAGGCCGGAGCGTCCGCGGGCCGCGCGGTGCTCTTCGCCGGGGTGACTGTGGCCATCTCCGTCACGGGCCTCGCGTTTTTCGGCCTGGACTTCGTCACGAAGCTCGGCATCGGGGCGTCACTCGGCGTGCTGACGACCGTCCTGATCGCGAACTCGCTGCTGATCTCGGTGCTCGCCAAGCTCGGGCACAAGGTCGACCGGCTCAAGGTGCCGTTCCTGAAGCCGATCGACGACTCCGAGGCCGCGCGAGAGAAGACGCTGATCGCACGCTGGGGACGGTTCGTCGCAGGCCACGCCGGCCCGGTATTCGTGGTCGTGCTGCTCCTGATGCTCGCCCTGGCGTCGACGTCCGCCCTCGTCCGGCTAGGCGCTTCGGACCAGGGGACGCAGCCGAAGGAGCAGACGGCTCGTCGCGCCTACGACCTGCTGGCCGAGGGCTTCGGGCCCGGCTTCAACGGCCCCATCCCGATCGTCGTCGACGTGAACGACGACCCGCAGGCGCCGCAGAAGATCTACGATCGGGTCCGGCAGCTCCCGGACGTGGCCTCGGTGCGGCAGCCTCAGCTAAACGACGAGAAGAGCGTGGCAATTGTCTTCGTCACGCCGAAGTCGGCGCCGCAGGACGAGGAAACCGACAAGCTCGTCGACCGGATCCGGGAAGACGCCGTCCCGGCCGCGACCGCGGGCGGTAACGCCGTGGCCTACGTCTCCGGCCTGACCGCGGCGTTCAAGGACATCGGCGACCGGATCATGTCGCGGCTCCCGATCTTCCTGCTCTACATCATCGGCGTCACGTTCATCCTGCTCGCGATGGCGTTCCGCTCGATCGTGATCTCGCTCACCGCGGCGATCACCACGATCCTCTCAGCGTTCACCGCGTTCGGCGTGCTCACGCTGATCGTGCAGGAGGGCTACCTGCTCG
This sequence comes from Gaiellaceae bacterium, assembly GCA_035605555.1. GTDB lineage: Bacteria > Actinomycetota > Thermoleophilia > Gaiellales > Gaiellaceae > JACDAN01. Next base: position 1,280 of record DASTHD010000173.1, on the reverse strand, counting down.
GTCTCACCGGCCTCGACCGCACCGGGCCGATCGAGACGTTCGTGCCGCCGATCGCGTTCGCGATCCTGTTCGGCCTCTCGATGGACTACATGGTCTTCCTGATGAGCCGGATCCGGGAGGAGCACGTCCACGGGTTGAAGACGCGACCCGCGATCGAGCACGGGATCGCCGCGATCGGCCGCGTGGTCGTGGCCGCGGCGCTGATCATGGGCACGGTCTTCGCCGCCTTCATCCTCAGCGGCGACCGCGTCTCGAAGGAGTTCGGGATCCTGCTGTCCGTGGCGATCCTCACCGACGCGCTGATCGTGCGAATGACCCTCGTGCCCGCGTTCTTCACCCTCCTGGGCGAGCGGACTTGGTACATCCCGCGCTGGCTCGACCGGCTCCTGCCGGACGTCACGATCGAGCCGCCCCACGAGCGCGAAGAGCGAGCACCGGGCGCGCCAGCGGAGGCCACGAGCCGACTTAGGTGACGGAGCTCCGCGGAGAGCGGGTCGTTCTCAGGCCGCTGACGCCCGAGGACGTTCCCGCTCTCCGCGCGATTCAGGCGGAGCCGGGCGTCGCCCGCTGGTGGGGTGACCCCGAGGACGGCGCCTACGAGGAGAAGCTCGACGGGACCGAAGGCGTCACCGCGTTCGCAATCGACGTCGACGGCGAGGTCGCGGGCCTGATCCAGTACCACGAGGAGGAGGACCCGATGTACCGGCACGCCGGGGTCGACCTCTTCCTCTCGGAAGCCTTCCAGGGCCGCGGACTGGGGACCGACGCTGTCCGGACGATGGCGCGGCACCTGACTGCGGACCGCGGCCACCACCGCCTCGTGATCGACCCCGCAGCCGGGAACCTCGCGGCGATCCGTGCCTACGAGAACGCAGGGTTCAAGCCGGTCGGCGTGATGCGCCAGTACGAGCGGCTTCCCGGCGGCGAATGGCACGACGGGCTGCTCATGGACCTGCTCGCGGACGAGCTCGATACGAGCGAGGGCGCCGGCCGGTAGCGCCGGCGCCCTCTCGAGCGATCAGCAGGAAACGCGCGGGTTCCAGGCCATGACTACGCCCATGGGATTGCGCTTGAAGACCCAGGCGTGCAGCGCCCAGAACGGCGGAAGGCCGTACCGGTTTCCGGCGGGCACGTAGTCGCCCCGCGTCCTTCAACCAGCGGTACGATCGGTCCATGGCGACGATCGAGACGAACTCGGAGCTCGGCCAGCAGATCGTCGAGGACGCGAAGCGCTACGTCCTCTACTCGTGGTCGGTGCAGGACGCGGTCAACCCGATCGC
>DASTHD010000168.1:0-2728 GCA_035605555.1 Gaiellaceae bacterium | reverse complement strand
TCTGCTCGCGGCCGTGCTGGTGACGCTCGGCCTCGGGCTGGCGCTGCTGTGGGCGCCCGAGGACGCCGACCAGGGCCCGAGCCAGCGGATCTTCTACATCCACGTGCCCGTCGCGCTGACCGCGTACGCCTGCTTCGGCTGGGCCGCGTGGAAGGCGTTCCGCCTGCTGTGGAAGCGCGACGAGCGCGCGGACCTCGAGAGCTACACCGCCGTGCACATGGGCGTCATCTTCGGCGTGCTCACCCTGATCACCGGCTCGATCTGGGCCAAGATCTCCTGGGGCGTCTGGTGGACCTGGAGCGAGCGCCAGCTGGTCCTCTTCCTGATCCTCTTCCTCTTCTACTCGGCCTACTTCATGCTGCGCTATTCCACCGAGCCCGGCCCGCGGCGTGCGCGAACCTCGGCCGTCTACGCGCTCTTCGGGGCGGTCCTGCTGCCGGTCAGCTTCCTGGCGATCCGCCTGGCCGACCAGCTGCTGCACCCTTCGCCGATCTTCACGCGCGACGGCCCGCAGATGTCGGCGTCGATGTTCTTCACGTTCTGTGTCTGCCTCGCCGGGATGATCGCGCTGGCCGCGACGCTCTACACGATCGAGCTGACGGGGAAGCGCGCGGACGCCAGCCTGAAGGAGCTCAGGGAGCGCCTGGCGTGAGCACCGGCGACAAGTACCTGGCCGCCGCGTACCTCGTCCTGTTCGGGGCGGTGTTGTTGTACGTCGTGCTGATCGCGCTCAAGCTCTCGCGGATCGAGCGAGAGCTGTCCGAGCTCGCCCGCCTCGCCAGGGAGCGCCCCGGTGGCTGAGCTGCTCGTCTGGCCCGCGCTGCTCGCCTACGGCGAAGCGGCCGTCGCCTACGCGGGCAACGCCAGGCATCCCGGCTCACTCGGCCGGGTTGCGACCTGGGGTGTTCGGGTGGGCTGGCTCGCCCAGACGGCGCTCCTGGCCGGACAGGCCGCCCGCGGAGAGGGCTTTCCGTGGGGCACCTGGGCCGGCTCGCTGAACCTCTTCGTCTGGTTCGTCGTCGGCGCCTACCTGATCTGGGGCTGCAGTCCGCGCTACCGGATGCTCGGCCTGGCAGTGATGCCCTTTGCCGCTGCGCTGCTGGGCGTCTCCTATCTCGCCGGTGGGACGACGGCCGAGCCCGGCGCGTCCTGGCGCGATGTGCTGCTCGTCTTGCACGTCTCGTTCGTCCTCTCCGCCTTCGCCGGCTTCACGGTGGCGGCGGGCCTGGCGGCGCTCGAGCTCTGGCAGGCGCGCCTGCTCAAGCACCACCGCGCGACGATCCTGCGGCTGCGCCTCCCGTCCCTCGTCGCGCTCGACCGGCTGACGGTGAAGACGATCGCGGTCTCCCTGGCGGCGCTCACGCTGGGGCTGGTCCCCGGCTTTGCGCGGCTGCCGGAGCACGGTGTCGACCTCCTGATCGTCGCGACCGTCGGCATGTGGCTGCTCTACGCCGGCATCCTCGCGCTGCGCGTCCGCGTCGGGCGCCGCGAGCTCGCTGCGTCGCTCGCCCTGGCCGGGTTCGGCCTTGTCATCGTCCTCCAGCTCGGGCTTCTGCTCACCCACGTCGCATGAACCTGCTGCTTGTCGGAACCTCCCACCGCCGTGCGCCCGTCGAGGTGCGCGAGCGCGTGGCACTGGACGCAGACCGCGCGGCCGAGCTCGGCGCGCAGCTCGCCGCCGAGACCGGCGGGGAGGCCGTCCTGCTTTCGACCTGCAACCGCACCGAGATCTACCTCTCGGCGCCGGAGGCCGCGAGCCCCGACAGCCAGGCGACCGAGTTGCTCGAGGAGCTCGCCGGTGCGGAGCTCGAGCCGTACCTCTACCGGCTCGAGGACCACGCGGCCGCCCTGCACCTGTTCCGCGTAGCCGCCGGCCTCGACTCGCTCGTCCCCGGGGAGGGCGAGATCCTCGGACAGGTGCGGACGGCGTACGAGCGCGGGACGGTGGGGCCGCTGCTCGACCGCGTGTTCAACCTCGCGCTCCACACCGGCAAGAAGGTCCGGACCGAGACGGCGATCGCGGAGAGCCCCGGGACGACGTCGTCCGCCGCCGCGGCGCTCGCGGCGCAGGTCTTCGGTGAGCTCCACGGCTCGAGGATCGCCATCGTCGGGGCGGGCAAGATCGGGACGAGGGCCGCACGACGGCTGATCAAGCGCGGCGCGAGCCTCTCCTTCGTCGCCAACCGCACGGATGCGCGAGGACGGGCGGTCGCGAACGAGCTCGGCGGCGAGACGATCCCGCTCGAACGGGTGACGGACGCGGTGGCCTCGTGCGACATCCTCGTCTCCTCCACAAGCTCCCCCGAGCTCGTGCTCACGAAGGACGACGTCGCCGGGGTGCTGGCAGCCCGGAAGGGCCGCCCCCTCCTGCTGATCGACCTCGCCGTCCCGCGCGACCTCGATCCCGCGATCAACGAGCTCGGTGACTGCTACCTGTACGACATCGACGATCGGCAGGCCGTCGTCGAGGAGACGACGCGCGGCCGGGAGGCCGAGTTCGCGAAGGCGGAGGCGATCGCCGTCGCCGAGGGGGAGAAGTTCTCGGCCTGGCTCTCGACCAGGGACGTCGCGCCGGTGATCGCCTCGCTCCGGCAGCGCGCCGAGGAGATCCGCCGGAGCGAGCTCGCGAAGGCGAGCGGGCGGCTGGCGGGTCTCTCCGAAGGAGAGCGCAATGCGGTCGAGTCGGTGACGACGCAGATCGTGAACAAGCTCCTGCACGAGCCGATCG
>DASTHD010000160.1:0-3642 GCA_035605555.1 Gaiellaceae bacterium | reverse complement strand
TTCCGACCCACATGACGGCCGGCGTAGGAAAAATCTTCCCACCCCCGCGCAAAAAACACAATCGCGGCTGTGAAATGCTCCGCGCGTGATCGCCTCGCTGCGGGAACGGCTGGAGGAATCCTTCCAGTCGTTCGGCCAGATCTTCCGGAACCCGGACATCCGCAGGCTGGAGCTTGGCTGGGCGATCTCGGTGTTCGGCCACTGGGCGTACGGGATCGCGCTCGCGGTCTACGCGTTCGACAAGGGCGGCGCGGGGGCTGTCGGTCTCGTCGGGCTGTTCCGGTTCCTGCCGCCGGCGGTCTTCGGCCCGTTCACGGCGATGCTGGCGGACCGCTACCGGCGAGAGCTCGTCATCATCGGCGCGAACCTTTCGCGGGCGGTGCTACTGGGCCTGACTGCCGCGGTGATGGCTGCGGACGGACCGCTCTGGCTCATCTACGTGCTGACAGCGCTCGTCGCGATCGCGTTCTCGGCGATCCGCCCGGCGCAAGCGGCGCTGCTGCCGGGGCTCGCGGCCACGCCCGTCGAGCTGACCTCGGCGAACGTCGCCACGAGCACGATCGAGGCGGTCGGCATCTTCGGCGGCCCGGCGCTCGGCGGGTTGCTGCTGGCGGCGACGAGCCCGGCGCTGGTCGTCGCCGTGGCCGGCGTGGGCTTCATCTTCTCGGCGGCGATCGTGGCACGGATCAGGCCGCAGCCGGCTCCGGAGCGTCCGGAGGAGGGGCGGCACATCGTGCGGGAGTTCGCCGCCGGCTACGTGACGCTCGTGCAGGAACGCGGCCTTCGCGTCCTCGTCATCCTCCTGATCGCCCAAACGCTCGTCGCGGGGGCGCTCAACGTGCTGATCGTCGTCACCGCGCTACAGCTGCTCGACCTCGACGAGGGCGGGGTCGGGTACCTGACCTCGGCGCTCGGAATCGGCGGGGTGCTCGGCGCGATCGTCTCGGTCGGGCTCGTCGGACGGGCGAGGCTGACCGCCGACTTCACTGCCGGCATCGTCCTCTGGGGGATCCCGATCGCGCTCATCGGGCTCTGGCCGGAGCCGATTCCGGCGTTCCTGCTGCTGATGGTCGTGGGCCTCGGGAACACGCTCGTGGACGTCTCGGCGTTCACGCTCCTCCAGCGGGCCGTGCCTGACGAGGTGCTCGGGCGCGTGTTCGGGGCGGTGCAGAGCCTGTGGGTCGGGACGATCGGGCTCGGCTCGATCCTCGCGCCCGTCGCCATCGACCTGTTCGGGATCAAGGGCGCGCTGGTCGCGACCGGGTCGCTGCTCCCGATCCTCGCTGCGATCTGCTGGCGTCGGCTGAAGGTCCTCGACCGCGCCGAGATACCGGAGCGCGAGCTCGAGCTGCTCCACGGCATCTCCATCTTTCGACCGCTGCCGGCCCCGATCTTGGAAGGGCTCGCGGGCGCCATGCTGCCCCTGCACGTCGAGGCGGGCCGCGAGATCGTCCGCGAGGGCGAGGCCGGCGACCGCTTCTACGTGATCGCGGCGGGGGAGGTCGAGATCGTCACGCACGGCGAGGTGATCAACCACGAAGGACCGGGCGAGTTCTTCGGGGAGATCTCGCTGCTCCGCGACGTCCCGCGGACGGCGACCGTGCGGGCGAAGACGGACGTGGAGCTGCGGGCGCTCGAGCGCGACGACTTCATCGCGGCCGTCACAGGCCACGCCGCCAGCGCCGAGGCGGCCGACTCCATCGTGGCGACGAGGCTCAGCTCGCTGCGTCCGGGCCTAGCTTCTGTGTGATCTCCGCGCGGGCTTCGTCCGTCTTGGCCAGCTCGAGCCCCATCGAGGAAAGAATCGCCGGCGTCTTCGTGAACTGGACGTCCTCGTAGCCGACCACCTGGACGTTGTTGCCCCACGGGTCGGTGAAGGTGTTGCCGCGGACGTGCGCCCCGGCGTCCCGCGCCGCTTCCAGCGCCCCCGCCTTGTCGTCGACGACGAGCCCGAAGTGGCGATGCTCGTCCGGCTCCTGGGTCCGCCGCCCGGCGAGCGCGATGAACTGGTCGCCGATGTCGACGAACGCCATTCGCCCCGCGTGACCCCGCAGCTCGAGCTCGAAGATCCGGCCGTAGAAGGCGAGCGCCTCCTCCACGTCGCCGACCTCGAGGGCGACGTGGTTGATCCCGACGAGCCTCGCCTTCACGGCTTCACTGTTGCAAAGCGCCTCTTCCTTCCGTCGGAGGACCTGATAAGGCTGGGAAGGTGAACATCCGGCGCGGCTGCCCGTGATCGTCGCGATGCACGTCGCCACCGGAGCCGCGGCAGGCCAGCTCGTTCGGTCGCGGCTCGCTGCCGTGGTCCTGGGGGCCGCCCTGCACGCCGCGGCCGACCGGATCCCGCACGAGGATTTCGCGTCGCGCCGGTTCGAGCTGCAGTGCGGCGTCGGCGGGGTGCTGGCTCTCGCCCTGAGGCGTGGGCTCGTCCACCCCGCCACGCTCGGTGCGATCGCCTCGGTGGTGCCCGATGTCGAGCACGTCGTCCGGCTGCCTCGGCCCGGCGGCCGTAAGCTCTTTCCGAGTCACCGGATCCCCGGCTTCCACCGCCCCGGCGGCATCCCGGCGCGGGCGCAGCTGCTGATCGCAGGCTTCCTGCTCGGACTCGTCCTCGCCCAAACCGATCGCGACGGAGGTGTGTAGTGAATGGCATGACCAAACGACTGTTCATCACGATGCTGGTGCTGGTCGCGGCGGTCGCGCTGGCCGCGGCGGCGTGCGGCGGCGATGACGACAACTCGGCAGGCGGCGCGACGACGACGACCGAGGAGACCACGACCGAGCAGATGACGACCGAGGAGACGACCACGGGCGGCGCCGCCTCGATGGAGCTCGAGGGGGAGACCGGCCCCGGATTCGAGATCGAGGTGAAGCAGAACGGCGCCGACGCGGAGAGCGTCGCCGCCGGCACCTACACGCTCAAGGTCGAGGACAAGTCCTCGAGCCACAACTTCCACCTGATCGGCCCAGGCGTCGACGAGGAGGTCACGACGGTGCCGTTCACCGGTGATAAGGAAGTCACGGTGACGCTGAAGCCCGGGACGTACACGTACCAGTGCGATCCGCATGCCGACTCAGGCATGAAGGGCACCTTCGAGGTCACGTAACCACGTTCCGGATTGAGCGCTGCCCAGACGGGTAGTACCGGAGCATGGGAACGATCGGAAAAGCTCTGGGTCAGCGAATGGCCGGAGACCAGCCGTCACGAACGCGGTCGATCGCGGCTGCGGCCATCGTCGGCGCGTCGGCGGCGGTGCTGACCTACCGCATCCTGCGGTCGGGCGACTCCGGCGACGAGGCGAGCTAAAGCCCCCTCGCCGCCGGGTCGGCCCGATCGCTTCTTCTTCGCCGCATGAGTGAACCCCTTTCGACGGGCCGCAGTCGCGAGTCCGCCCTGTCACCAGGCCAAGTCGCTGCGCGCACGTGATTCCATCCTGAACTGAAGCCACACGCCGCGGGGATAGAGTCGCCGGCATGGACGAGGCCACGCTCGACCGGTTGCTAGCCGAGCAGCGGCGGTACTACCGCGAGCGGGCGCCCGACTACGACGACTGGTGGTTCCGCCGCGGTGCCTACGCCCTCGACACCGAGACCGCAGCCCGCTGGTTCGCCGACGTGGGGGAGCTCGAGGCGGCGCTCGAG
>DASTHD010000143.1:0-2239 GCA_035605555.1 Gaiellaceae bacterium | reverse complement strand
GCTCAGCGTGCTTCCGATCGCGGCCACCTATCGCGCGTCCCTGCACGTTCATGAGGGAGCCTTCGGCGCCGCTTCGTCGCTGATCGAGGAGGCCGACGCGATCATCGAGGCGACCGACATGGCACCGCTGAAGTACGCGTCGCTGATGCTGGCCGCGTGGCGCGGCAACGAGGCCGACGGCCTCAAGCTGATCGAGGCTGGCAGGCTCGAGGCGACGGCGAGGGGCGAGGGCATGGGGCTCGGCGTCATCGAGTGGGCCACAGCACTGCTGTACAACGGACGCGGCCGCTACGCCGAGGCACTCGCGGCCGCACAGCGAGGCTGCGAACACGACGATGTCGGGCTCTTCGCGTGGTCCCTCGTGGAGCTGATCGAGGCAGGCGTCCGCAGCGGCGCGACGGACGCGACCTCCGCTGCGCTCGATCGCCTGAGCGGCCGCACGCGAGCGAGCGGCACCGATTGGGCGCTCGGCATCGAGGCCGGCTCGCGCGCGCTGCTGAGCGACACACGAGACGCGGAGCCCCTCTACCGCGAGGCGGTGGAGCGGCTCGGGCGCAGCCGTGGCGTCGTCCACCTCGCCCGCGCCCGGCTCCTGTACGGCGAATGGCTGCGTCGAGAGAACCGGCGCGTCGACGCGCGCGAGCAACTCCGAGCCGCCCACGAGATGTTCAGCGACATCGGGGCCGAGGGGTTTGCCGAGCGCGCCCGTCACGAGCTCCTGGCCACGGGTGAGACCGCGCGGAGGCGCACCGACGACGCGCGCGGCGTGCTCACGCCGCAGGAGGCACACATCGCTCGGCTGGCGAGAGATGGTCTCTCGAACCCCGAGATCGGCGCGCAGCTGTTCATCAGCCCCCGCACGGTGCAGTACCACCTGCGCAAGGTCTTCCTCAAGCTCGACATCACATCGCGCAACCAGCTCAGCCGCGTGCCGGCCAGCCAGCTCAACACCGCCTAGATCGTCAGCCCGGCCGGTGGATTGCAGAAGTCATGACGGATCGGCCCGTGGGATGGTCGTGGCGATCGGGACCGAGCGTTGCGTTGACGGGCGCCGCGGCGCAAGGCGCCGGCGGAGGGTGCGCGCGAGCAGGTACGGCGTCGCGATAATCGCCCCGGCGAGGGCGGCAAGGGCCGCAACCGCAGCGACGGCGAGTACCACGAGCACGATCAGGGCGAAAGCCGGCACGATCAGGATGACGACGGCCCCCACAAGCACGACGGCGGGCATCCATTCGAACCCATAGCTCATTGTTCGACCACCTTCCTGGTGTGAGGAGGATGCGTCATGAGGCGAGGATCCCGCGGCGGGTGCGGCCTCGCGTCGGCCAGGACGCCAGCCGGGTGGCCAGTCGCTCGACAGATTCCATTGGATGTACGTTCCCTCGCCGCTGCGAGCAATCAATACGTGCGGCTTCCCATGCGAGCGCGGCGGCCTATACGTGCCAGTCTCCTCGAGCACGACCGCGACGATCGGAGGATCCAGATGTCAGCGCCGTTCATTTTCCTCGCGACCAACCGCCTCAAGCCGGGAGCGCTCGCGGGAGAGCGCGAGCGGGTGCCCGGACTCGTCGACTTCATCGCCGAACACGAGCCGCGCCTGATCGCCTTCAACGAGTACGTCAACGACGCCGGCGACGAGGTCACCGTCGTGCAGATCCATCCCGACGCCGCCTCGATGGAGGCGCACGTGGGGATCGTCGCCGAGCGTGCACGGGAGGCCTACGCCGCCACCGTCGAAGCCACCGTCCGCATCCAGGTGTTCGGCGAACCGACCGAAACGATCCTGCAGACGCTGCGACAGCAGGCCGGTGACGGCGTCGAGGTGATCGTCAACGCCGAGCACCTCGGCGGCTTCACACGCGCAGCGATCTAGCCATCCATGCGACGCTCAGACCCGGCCGGCCGGCACCGTCGCGTCCAGCCACTCCTCGAAGGTCGGGCCGGCGAGCTTGGCGTTCGGTCCGGGTAGGGCGGCGCCGTTCGCGTAGCGCCGGCTGTCGGGGTCGGAGGGGTCGCTCTGCTCCTCGACCCGCAGGCCGTCGCCGCGACGCGCGGCGAGCAGGCGCGCCGCCTCGACGAGACGCTCCTCGCGCGGGCCGGCGACCTCCGTGGTCTCGGCCGCGTCGAACTCGGCGTCCGGGGCGGTGGCGAGGTCGACCAGCGCTTCGGCGACCGTCCGCGCCGACACCAGCTGCGTGCGCATCGCCCAGACGTAGCTCACGTCGCCCTGCGTGCCCCA
>DASTHD010000088.1:0-4680 GCA_035605555.1 Gaiellaceae bacterium | reverse complement strand
CGAGTACCTCCCCATGAAGCGGTCGTACGCCTCGGCAGCAACATCGAAGCTCACGCACGCAATCTAGGGGAGGCGGGTCAGGCCTTGCGATCCCAGCAAGCGCCGCCGATGCCGGCTTCGCCGGCGTCGGCCACGAAGGCTCACCGATAGCGGCGATACCCGACGAAGTCGTCATGTGTCCGCGCAGCGGACACGGACTTCGTCGGGTGAGTGGGCGGTACTGGGGTCGAACCAGTGACCTCCGGCTTGTCGAGCCGGCGCTCTCCCAGCTGAGCTAACCGCCCGCGGCGACCGATTGTAGCGGCGACGATAGCCTCCCCTGGGTGAAGGCATTCCCCCGGCGGCAGGAGCTCCAGACGCTCGTCCGGTATTACCGGCACCTCCAGAACGAGCATCACCGCGCCGCACCGGAGTCGGCGTCGAGGCGGCGCATCGAGGACAAGCTGCTCGACGTCCGCCAGCAGTTCGACCGAGTGCTCGAGGAGTGGGTCCCAGAGGAGGAGCTCCGCCGCGCCTGGCGGGAGCACCTCCACAACCGGGCCGCGGAGCCGGACGGTCCGCCCGAGATTCGCCCGCTCGTCTTCGCGGGCCGGTCGGACGTGACCGGCTCGGTCGTGGAGATTCGCGGCAAGAAGGGTGAGGAGCTCGAGGTCACGGTCGACGGCGCGCCGATCGAACGGATCGACGCCGACGAGAACTTCGCCGTCACCGTCCCCCCGGCGCGGTACCGGATGAACGACAACGAGTTCCTCGAGTTCTTCACTGCCTCGCCGGAGGCTCTTCAGGCGCTGGCTGAGTTCCCCGGAGTCGAGCACCAGTCGCCGCCGTGGGAGTACGCCGCGGAGCTTCTCGCCGACGGACTGATCGATACCAACTTCGCGCTGACGCCGCGCGGTCGCCGCGCGCTGGCATCGATGGCTGCCGTGCGATGACGACACCTGCGAGACAGAGCGCCCCGCCGAAGAAGGCGAGCAGCGCCGGCGTCTCGTCGAGCAGCGCCCAGCCGAGCAGGATTGCGAGCGGCGGGACGAGGTAGGTCGTCACCCCCATCCGGCCCGCCGTAGTCCGGGAGAGCGCGTAGGCCCAGGTCGTGAAGGCGATGGCCGTCGGGAAGATCCCGAGGTAGACCATCCACGTGATCGAGCTCGCGTCGGCACTCCCTAACTCGCCGACGAGCTGCGGGGCGAACGGGAGGCAGACGACCATCCCGATCAGGCAGGCGAGCCAGGTGATGTGCAGCGCCGAGGCGCGTGAGAGCAACGGCTTCTGCGCGATCACCGCACCCGCGTACAACGCCGCCGCGACCACGCAGAGGACGCTCCCCCACCCCGCCCCGACGCCTCGCTCGGAGGTCGCGAGCCCGACGACGATCGCGCCGGCGAAGGCGACCGCACAGCCGACGACCAGCGCCCGAGGAAAGCCTTCACCGAGGAGCAGGCCGGCGAGGAGCGCGATCAAGAGCGGGCCGACCCCGACGAGCATCGCCGCCGTGCCGGCGTCAACCCGTTGCTCGGCCTCGTTCAGCACCGGGTTGTAGAGCCCGAACCAGAGGACGCCGCAGGTGAGGAGGAGCGGCAACTCCGGTCGACCGGGCCAACGCCCGCCGCGAGAGAGCGCGAGGGCGCCGAGCAGGACGGTCCCGATCGCGAGCCGGCCGAGGCTCAGCGCTCCAGGCGAAAGATCCTCACCGGCCGCGCGGATGCCCACGAACGCCGACGCCCACAGGAGCACGGTAACGAGGGCGGCAAGAAGTGCCACTTCAATCTGTAACGAACGACGGCGGTTGTTCTGTGAGTCCTCAGAAGATCTCGGGACACCAGGGGTACCGGTCGGTGCGGAACAGCGTGTCCGCCCGATCCAGCGCCCCGTCCGCGAGCTCCTCGATCCGCTCGGCCCGCGCCAGCTCGCCGAACGTGAAGCCGCCGAGGTAGGCCGACCCCAGCGCGGAGACGTCGAGGCGAAGCTCGGGAGCGCCACTGCTGCGTGACGCTCCTTCCGGGCCGACCTCCCAAACGCCGGCGTTCCACGGGCAGAACTCATCGGCGACGTCGATGACCACCGGCTCGCCGGGCTTGTACCTCCGCGCCTTCAGCGCCGCCTCGGCGTCGACGAGGCGGACCCAGAGCCCGTCGCGCTGGTTGAACTTAAGCCGCCGCGGCTCTTGCAGCAGCAGGAAGAGTTCGTGGTCGAGCGGGAGCAGTCCGGCGCGGACGCGGTCCATCCAGTCGATGCCAATGAGGAAGCGCCAGAGCTCACGGGTCGCGGTCGGCGCGTCGCCGACCGCCTCGATCACGCTCGTGAAGCCGCTGGGAATCCCGCCCTCGATCGAGAAGTGCAGCCGGTAGAGCGCGTAGCCCGCCGGACGACCGTCGAGCTCGAGCAGCGCTCTCACCATGTCGCCGCCGCCCTCGCGCCCCCACTCCGGATCTGCCAGCCGTCTCGAGCGCCACCACTCCGGAGTCCGGACGAACATGCCGGGGTGCTGGGCCGCGGCACGCCGCTGGATCTCGGAGAAGGGCTCGACTGCCTCTTCGGCTTCAACCAGCCGGATCGTCCCGGAAGGCTCGAAGTCGCGGTAGAACGCGGCGCGGTCGCGCCGGAGCTCGATGTTCCCGCTGAACGAGGCGACGCCGTAGCCGTAGCGACCGTAGAGCGCATCTTCCGAGGCCCAGAGATAAGCGATCGGCTCGCCACGCTCGTGGACGTCGTCGAGCTGGGCGCGCATGAGCGTGCGGAGGATCCCGCGGCGGCGGTGCGTCGGGAGCACGCCGACGAGCGTGACTCCGGCGGCGCGTACGAACCCGCCCGGGACACTCGTCTCGAGCGGGAAGGCACCGCCGCTGCCGACGACCGCACCATCGTCGAGGGCAGCGTGGATCCGGTCCGGCGGGATGTTCGGCCCGAAGCGCTCGGCGAACTCAGCTCCAGGTTTCGAGCCGAAGTAATGCATGATCGGCGTGAACACGTCCGGAAACTCGTCCGGCGTGGCCGTGCGAATCTCCCAGCTCACAGCCGAACCTTTCCAATTTGTTGGTGTCGACCGGTCATTTCAGACGGCCGCACGGGCCAAGCCCGCACGGCCTGAAGTCGACATCGCAAGCGACGTCTCAGCCCACTCGCTCCAGCGGCGCGTAGTCGAGCACGAGCCTGCGGTCGGCGTCCTCGCCCGCGAAGCGGACGCTGACGACGCCGCCCGGCTCGACCGCGGTCACGATCCCCTCGCCGAGCGTCTGGTGGCGGACGGAATCGCCGGTCGCAAGCTCCGGCGTCTCGCCGCGAGGCTGAATCCGCGCCGTCGGCGAGCCGTAGCCGGACCACGAGGTCGGCCGGAGCCGCTCGCGGTGGAGCTCGTCCTGCGGCAGCTCGTCGAGGAAGCGCGACGGCAGGTTGTAGTTGCGGCTGCCGTAGAGCGCGCGGGCCGAAGCGTGGGTCAGCGTCAACCACTCCTTCGCGCGCGTCATGCCGACGTAGGCGAGCCGGCGCTCCTCCTCGAGCGAGTTCTCTTCGAGCGAGCGGGAATGCGGGAAGACGCCCTCCTCCATCCCAATCATGAACACCGCGCGGAACTCGAGTCCCTTCGCGTTGTGGAGCGTCATCAGCGTGACGAGGCTCCGCTGGTCGCGCAGAGCGTCCTGGTCGGAGAAGTGCGAGATCTCCTGGAGGAACGTCGAGAGGTTCGGCTCGGGCGCGCTCGCCTGGTACTCCTGCGCCACTCCGACGAGCTCCTGCAGGTTCTCGATCCGGCCCTGCGCCTCGATCGTGCGCTCGGCCTCCAACGCGGCCCGGTAGCCGCTACGGTCGAGCGTCCGCTCGAGCAACTCGTCCACCGCGAGCTCGAGCGCGCCCGCCTGCAGCGACTGGAGCAGCGTGCGGAAGGCATTGACGGCCCGCGCCTGCGCAGGGCCGAGCCCGGCTTCCTCGGGAAACTCGAGTGCCTCCCACAGCGAGAGGCCGTGGCCGTCGGCGTAGGACTGCAGCCGCGCCAGGGACGCGTCGCCGATCCCGCGGCGCGGCCGGTTGGCGCTCCGCTGCAGGCTGACGGCGTCGAATGGGTTGTCGATCACCTGGAGGTAGGCGATCAGGTCCTTGACCTCCGCCCGCTCGTAGAACCGCGGACCACCGATCACCTGGTAGGGGATCTCCTGCCGGACGAGGATGTCCTCCAGCACCCGCGACTGCGCATTCGTCCGGTAGAAGACTGCGATCTCACTGCCGTTGACGCCCTGGTCGACGAGGCCGGCGAGCTCGGAGGCGACGAAGCGGGCCTCGGCGTGCTCGTCCTCCACCTCCAGCACGCGGACGGGATCGCCGTCGCCGAGGTCGGACCAAAGGTTCTTCGGCTTCCGCTCGCGGTTGTGGGAGATGACAGCGTTCGCGGCCCGCAGGATCGTGTTGGTCGAGCGGTAGTTCTGCTCGAGCGGGATCGTCGTGGTCTCGCCGAAATCGCGCTCGAACTCGAGGATGTTGCGGATGTCGGCGCCGCGGAAGGCGTAAATGGACTGGTCCGGATCGCCGACGACACAAACGTTCCTGTGCTTCTCGGCCAGGAGCTGGAGCAGCCGGTACTGCGCGTGATTCGTGTCCTGGTACTCGTCGACGAGGATGTAGCGGAACGCCTTCTGCCAGCGCTCCTTCGCCTCCGGGAACCGCTCGAGCACGTCGACCGTCAGCATCAGCAGG
>DASTHD010000022.1:0-3012 GCA_035605555.1 Gaiellaceae bacterium | reverse complement strand
CTACCGGGGCGCCGGCCGGCCGGAGGCGACCTACGTCGTCGAGCGGGCAGTCGACCTGTTCGCTCGGGAGCTCGACCTCGATCCGGTTGACGTACGCCGCCGGAACTTCATCCCGTCCGATGCGTTCCCCTATGACCCCGTTGGGATCCTCAGAGGGCTCGAGTACGACACCGGTGACTACGAGAAGGCGCTCGACCGCGCGCTCGAGATCGTCGACTACGAGAGCTTTCGCCGCGAGCAGGAGGAGGCGCGGAAGCAGGGCCGCTACCGCGGGATCGGCTTCTCGACCTACGTCGAGATCTGCGGCGCCGCGCCGTCTGCCTGGATCGGAACGGTCGGCGAGGGCTGGGGCGCCGCGATGTGGGAGAGCGCGATGGTGCGGGTGCACCTGACCGGCAAGGTCGCCGTCACGATCGGCACGCAGCCGCAGGGTCAAGGGCATGCGACGACCGTTTCGCAGGTCGTCGCCACCGAGCTCGGGATCCCAATCGAGGACGTCACGGTCGAGATCGGCGACACGCTGAACACGCCGTTCGGCTACGGGACCTACGCCAGCCGCAGCGCCGCCGTCGGCGCGGTCGCCGTCTACAACAGCCTCCAGAAGGTGAAGGCGAAGGCACGGCGGATCGCCGCGCACATGCTCGAGGCGGACGCCGACGACGTCGTCTTCGAGGAGGGCAAGGCGTTCGTCCGGGGCGCGCCCGACAACGCGAAGACGATCCAAGAGATCGCCGGTGCGGCCGCGCTGGGGTACGACCTGCCCGAGGGCGAGGAGCCGTTCCTCGACGACACGACCTACTACGACCCGCCGAACTGCACTTTCCCGTTCGGCACGCACATCGCGGTGGTCGATATCGATCCCGACACGGGAGAGGTGAAACTCGAGCGCTACATCGCGGTCGACGACGTGGGCAAGGTGATCAACCCGATGATCGTCGACGGCCAGGTGCACGGCGGCATCGCGCAGGGGATCGCTCAGGCGCTCTGGGAGTACGGCGCCTACGACGAGAGCGGCCAGCTCGCGACGGCGAGCATGATGGACTACGCCGTCCCGAAGGCCGACTTCTTCCCCTCGTTCGAGGTCGATCGAACCGAGACGCCGACCGACGTCAACCCCCTGGGAGTGAAGGGCGCCGGCGAGACTGGGACGATTGCCTCCACGCCCGCGGTGGTGAACGCCGTCATGGACGCGCTCGCGCCGCTCGGGATCCGTCACGTCGACATGCCGCTCACGCCGGAACGGGTGTGGCGAGCGATGCGAGAGGCGAAGAACGGGGGAGGGGAGGCCTGATGTACACGATGCGTCCCGCTGAGTTCGAGTACCACCAGCCGACGAGCCTGGACGAGGCGATCTCCCTCCTGGGCTCGGATGAGGAGGCGCGGCCGCTCGCCGGCGGCCACAGCCTGCTCCCGATGATGAAGCTGCGGCTCGCGATGCCGACGGCGCTCGTCGACCTGAGCCGCATCCCGGGCCTCGACGAGATCTCGGCCGCGAACGGCGGTCTCAAAGTGGGGGCGCTTGCCACGCATAGTGCGCTTGCCGGCTCCGAGGTCGCGATCGGGATCGCTCCGGTGCTCCCTGAGACCGCGGGCCGGATCGGCGACCTCCAGGTGCGGAACTGCGGCACCGTCGGCGGCAGCGTCGCGCACGCGGATCCTGGCGCCGACTATCCGACGGTGCTGAAGGCGCTGGGCGGAACGATCACGGCCACGGGGAAGGACGGTGAACGTGAGATCGGCGCCGACGACTTCTTCCGCGGCATCTTCGAGACCGCCCTCGAGCCGGGCGAGCTCGTTACGTCAGTCAAGGTGCCTGGCACCACGGGCGCGGCCTACCTCAAGCACCGGCATCCCGCTTCCGGGTACACGATCGTCGGTGTGGCCGCCGTCGTCACCGTCGAGGACGGCAACTGCACCGCAGCTCGGCTGACGATCGGCGGCGTGACATCGCCGCCGGTGCATGCGACGGCGGCTGCCGAGTCGCTCGTCGGCGGGCCCGGCTCCGAAGAGGCGATCGCGGCAGCCGCCGAGAAGGTGTCGGAGGCGATTCCGCACGCCATGGGCGACGCCTATGCGTCGGGCGAGTACCGCACCCACCTGGCGAAGGTGCTGGCGGCGAGAGCGCTGACGGAAGCGTTCGAGCGAGCGGCCTAGAGCGCTAGGCCGTCCGGAAAACCTAAGTCGCGTCGTATCAAGGGGTCTGACCCCAGGCCGAAGCGCGACCCGGTTGCTTGCTGCCGATTCGCCATGGGGTCTGACCCCACGCGGCGGCATGGATCGTTACGACGAATGCGGATCGAGGCTCGAGAGTTCGACGCCGAGCTCTTCCAGGCTCGCCAGGTTGTGCCCCGCCTGGAAGATGTCCACGTACGGCAGCGCCGCGTGCATGCCGCGGGCGAGCGGTTCATACGCCGCATCGCCCTTCAGGGGGTTGAGCCAGATCACGCGGTAGGCGAGCCGCGAGAGCCGGGCCATCTGCTCGGCGAGGAGCTCCGGATCGCCGATCTCCAGTCCGTCCGAGCAGAGGACGACGACAGCGCCGCGGACGAGCCCGCGGTGCCCGTACTCGTCGAGCAGCTGCTTCAGGCACTCGCCGATCCGCGTGCCGCCGTTCCAGTCGACGACCTCCGCGGCCGCGCGTTCGAGCGCCTCGTCCGGCCGGGAGACGGCGAGCGCACGCGTCACCCGCGTCAGGCGCGTGCCGAAGCAGAACGCCTCCCAGCGTCGGTCGGCGCGCAGAGCTGCGTGCGCGAAGACGAGCAGCGCCCGTGAGTAGTCCGCCATCGAGCCGGACACATCGAGGACGAGGACGAGCCGCCGCTGTCGCCGCCGCCGCGCGCGAAAGCGCCGTTCGAGCGGCTCACCGCCGGTCCGAAACGAGCGGCGCAGCGTCCGCCGCAGGTCCGGAGCCCCTGAGCGCGCGGGCGTGAGACGGCGAGTGCGCCGCGTCGGGACGGCAAGCCGGAGTTGCGCCAGCAGCGCCGCGAGCTGCTCGAGCTCCTCGCGTGAGCA
>DASTHD010000038.1:0-11911 GCA_035605555.1 Gaiellaceae bacterium | reverse complement strand
CCCCGGTACCACGGCACCGGGTAGACCGGCCGCTCGGCCTCGCTCCTAACCGCCACTCGAGCCTCCCGAAGAGAACTTCTGCCTGAGGTACGTCGTGAGCGCGTTCAGCTGGCGCTCGTCCCAGCCGCGCGCCACGGGCGGCATCTTCCCGAGCCCCTCGGTCACGATCGTCTTCACGGACGCCGGGTTCCCGACGCTGGAGGGGGTCAAGCCCGGCCCGATCAGGCCCTCGCCCTGCGGGCCGTGGCACTTCGCGCACGCGCCGTTGAACTCCTGCTCGCCGAGGTCGGAATCACCCGTCTCCTGGGCCTGCGCCTGCTCGGTCAGCCACGAGTCGAACTCCGCAGGGGGAACGACCTCGATCGACTGGGCCATCCTCGCGTGCTGGAGGCCGCAGAACTCGGCGCACTGACCGCTGTAGACCCCCGTGCGCTGGGCCCTGAACGAGACCTTGTTTAGTTTCCCGGGGATCGCATCCATCTTCGCGATCAGGGCCGGGACGAAATAGCTGTGCACGACGTCCCACGGGGCGGAGGTGATCTCGAGCTTCACGAGCCGGCCCTGCGGCACCCGCATGCGGTCGATCGCCACGACGCCGTTCGGGTACCGGTAGAGCCAGTAGAACTGCCGGCCCTCGACCTGCACCGTCATGGCCTGCTCGCCCGCGCTCGCCTCGAGGGTGATGCCGGGGAGCTTGTAGAAGGTGAAGATCGCGATCACGACGAGGATCACGACCGGAACCGCGGTCCACGCGATCTCCAGGCGCGTGTTGCCGCGGATCTGCGGCCCCTCGACCGTCCGCGGGCGGCCGCGGCTGCGGTAGCGCCAGACGAAGTAGATGAGCGGGATCGCCACGGAGAGCAGCACGAGCGCCGCCCAGAAGCTGATGAACCAAAAGAGGTCGTTGATGCGCTCGGTGTTCGGCGAATCGGGCTCGATCGGAGTCAGGCCCGACGCTGCGAGCAGAGCGGCAATCCCCACGGCTCCGGCATTCTATGAGCGTGCTCGCCGGGGGAGCCACTTCGAGACGCATGTGGCATGGCAGCTGAGTCGCGGGTCGAGCTGCCGCCGGATGTTCCGGAGGAATTCGAGGTGTACGTGAACGGCGTGCGGCAGCAGCCGGGGCGCGACTACCGCGTCCAGGGGCGCACGTTGATCTTCCCGAAGGAGCTCGCCCATGAGGGCAAGCTCGGCGCCATGCGCTGGACGAGCATGCTCCTCGGCGTGGCCGGGACGTACCGCAAGCACGACTCCGTCGACGTCGTGTACAGGCGCGACGGACGGCGCCTGGTGGCCACGGGCCTACGGCCCGGGTCGTAGTACTTGGTTCGAGCTGGAGACGGTCAGGCCCGGCTGCGGGCCACCGGCGAGCGCGTAAGCGCGGCCGCGGTAGCCGACGAGCCCGAGGCCATGGCGCGGGCGTGGGAGGTCCGGCAGGCGCGCCCAGCGCCGGGTCGACGGGTTGTAGGCGAAGACCGTGCGGATCGTGCCGCCAGGCTCCTCGCCTCCCGCCGAGACGAGTCGGCCCGCGACTGCGGCGGCAGCGGTTCCACCGCGGGTGGCGGGCACGCGCGGGATTGCGCGCCAGCGGTTCGCGCGGGGGTCGTAGGCCTCGACGAGGTCGAGGTTCGAGTCGAGCCCGGACGTGCGTCCCGCCACCGCGTAGATGGTGTTCCCGAGCGCGGCGGCGCCCAGGTGCTCGCGAGGCCGCGGCCCGGCAGCGAGCGACCACCGGCCGCGGGCGAGGTCGTACGCGAACGCATCCGTCGCGAGGCGTCCAGGCGCCTCGACGCCGCCCACGACGTAGAGCTTCCCGTTGAGGATGGCGGCGCCGGCGGCCGCTCGCGGCGCGGGCATCTGCGGCAGCGTGACCCATCGCCGGCCGCGCAGCGCGTAGAGGCCGGCCTGCGCAACCGAGCCGGGCCCGTATCCGCCGACGACATAGAGCTCCGTGCCCCGGCCGACGGCCGTTGCGTGGTCGAGGCGGACAGGCAAGTTCGGAAGCCGGCGCCAGCGATTCCGCCGCGGCGAGTAGGCGTCGGCGCGACTCGAGTTCCGGCCGTTCGCGAGGAAGCCTCCGACGACCGCGATCTCCTGTCCGAAGAGGGCCGCGGCGACCTCGGTCCGAGCGACCGGGACCGGCGCCGCCGCGCGCCACCGCGGCGGGGCGGCGCTCGCTAGGCCACCCCCCAGTAGGACGGCCCAGGCCGCAAGCACGAGCGCCAACCTCGTACCGCTCAAGCCGGGGGCGGCCGCTCGAGCCACGGGCGCCACGCCGCACCAGGCCTCCCGGACCCGAGCGGCCGGCCCCGGCTTCTGATGTGGGATGCCGCTACGCCTCTGAACTTGCGGCCTGCTCACCCAGGAACTAGTAAAGCGCCTAGCCGCACGCAGCGCCGCCCGCCTCCCCGGGCGCCGCCGACGAGTTCAGTCACCGTTCCGGCTTAGCCGGAGACGCCGTCGAGCAGCGCCCAGTTCCCGTCTAGCGCCGCTTCGGCGGCCGCGACGAGACGGTCCTCGTCGTCCGGCGTCGCGTGTCGCTCGAGCAGTCCGCGCGACTCGGCGGCGTGCTCGTGGTCCCTCGTCGCGTGGAGCCGGAAGTACGCGGTTCCGTCGCCGCGCTCCTCGAATCCGTAGTGGTCGACGAGGCCGCGCAGCTTCGTCTCGGAGACCTCCGGCTGCCCGGCTTCGATCGCGTAGAGGATCGCGAGCGCCTCGAGCGGGTCGGCCGCGGCAGTCCAGGCGGACGCGCAGCGCTCTGTCTCGGGGCTCGGGGCGCGGTCGAGATCAGCGTTCAGCTCGGCTGCGAACGCGTCCCAGAGCGTGACGTGCTCGCGCTCCTCCCGGGCGTGCTCCTCGCCGGCAAGCGGGGTGGCGGAATCGGCCGCGTCGGCCAGCGCGACGACGGCGTGGCTGTACTCCCCCGCGTACGCGGCCAGCTCCTCGCGGGTCAGGTCTCCCTGCTCCCAGCGCGTGTAGAAGGGGTGCTCAAGAATGTTCCGGCGAGCCCGAACGGTGTCGAGCCGGGCGATCAGGGTCATGGCGTCCTTCCGGTCGGAGGGTGCTACCGATGCTAACCGTCCGCCCGGCGCCTCGAGTCGAGTGCGAGTAGCCGGCTACCACCTGCCGATCGGGCCGTTCTCGACGAACAGCTTGACGCCGGAGAGAACCGCCTCGCTTTCCTCTTCGCCGGCGTCGATGTAGCGCTGCCAGGCGAGGGCGCGGGCGAGCGTGCCCGTCCGATATGCCGCGTCGGCAAGCGGCGCGAGCTCCGACGGCGCGCCCCAGGGCTCGAGATATGCGTCGCGCATCCGCAACACCTCGCGCGACCCCGGCTCGAGCTCCAGCTTCCACGTCGCCGCGCGGAGCGTCACGGTCAGCGAGTGGAAGGGGTGCGAGACGCACGAGTCGCCCCAGTCGAGGATCCTGTAGTGGCCGTCCCGGACGAAGATCTGGCCGTCGTGGAGGTCGTCGTGCTGGATCGAGTCCAGGATCCCGCCCGTACGTAGGTGCTCGACGAGAGCCTTGACCTCCTGGAGGTCGAGCGCCGAATGCTGTGCCGCCCATGGCTCGAGCGAGCAGACGAGGCCGGCGAGGCGGGTGTCCGGCACGCCGAGCTCGAGCATCTGCTCGGCGTAAGGCGTCGCCGCCATCTGGAGCTCCGCGTACAGCGGCAGGACGCGCTCGAAGTGCTCCACGCTTGCCGGGACCTCGCGCAGGCGGATTCCGGCGTCCCGCATCAGCATCCACCCGCGCTCGTCGTCACCGTCGATGAACTCCGTGACACGCTCGGGCCGGAGTCCGGCCAACAGGCGCGTCAACCCCACCTCGAACCGGTGGATTGGCGAATTGGCCTTGAACCAGTGAGTCCCGTCGGTCGTGGGAACCCGGAGGGCGGTCCCCCAGGGGCGGACGTGCGGCTGCTCGACCTCGCCGGCCACGTCGACGCGCTCGTCGATCCACGCCCGGACCTCGGCGAGCCAGTCGGGTTTCGTCCAGGTGTGCTCGTCGGTGGCCACTACGGTTGCGCCGTGCAGGAGCTCGTCGCCCGCCTCGCCCGACGGCGCTGGTTGCTGGTCGTGCTCCAGGTGATCTTCGTCACCGTGCTCCTCGGGATCCTCGCATGGGCCTTTCGGGACACCTGGCGCGACGCCGCGCCGCGGCTGCGGCACGCGAGCCTCCCCGACCTGCTGCTGGCCTGCGGGTTCCTCGGCCTCTACTACCTGCTGTTCGTGATCGGCTGGCAGTGGATCCTGCGCGCGCTCGGGATCCGCGCGACCTACTCGGTGGCACTGCAGGCGGAGATGGCCTCGATGCTCGCGAAGTACATCCCCGGTGGGATCTGGACGCCTGCGGCTCGCGTTCTCTGGCTCCGGCGCGCAAGCGGCGAGCGACGCACCTCGGTGGTCGTCACCTCGATCCTGCTCGAGGCGGGGCTCTCGGCGATCGCCGGCATCGTCGTTCTGCTCTGCGCCCTCCCGTTCATGGAGGGCTGGGACGCGCCGCTCGTCCCGCTCGCGCTCTTCGCGGCAGGCCTGCTCGGTCTCCTTCACCCGCGCGTCTTCCGGGCGGTCGCCGAGCGGGCGTTCCGGCCGTTCGGCGCAGGGCCGCCGCCGGTGCTTCCCTGGCGTTCCCTGCTCGGGCTCGTCGCGTTCTACGCGGGCACATGGGTGGTCGGTGGGATCGCACTGCTCTTCATCGTCCGATCCCTGGACGGGGAAGTCGGGCTCGTCGATGCGCCGTACCTCGGTGGGACGGCGGCGGTCGGCGCCATCGTCGCCGTGCTCTCGGTGCTCGCTCCCTCGGGGCTCGGAGTACGCGAAGCGTCGATGTACGGGCTGCTGCTCGCGGTCGCCTCGCCGGGAGTGGCGCTCGGAGCGACGGTGCTGAACCGCCTCGCGATCACGCTCGTCGAGGCGGCGCTCCTCGCCGGCGCTGTGCTCGTCTGGCGGCTTCGGCGTGCGTAGGGCGAAGGTTCTCCTCGGTTTCGCCGCGCTCGGGATCTTCTGGGGCGCGTGGGGCGCGGCCCTGCCGGCGGTGCAGCGCGCCTCGGGCGCGAGCGACGCCGAGCTCGGCCTGGCCCTTCTCCTCGTCGGCGTCGGCGCATTGCTCTCGATGCGGGGGACGGGCGTGCTGCTCGACCACTTCGGCCCGAGGCTGACGCCGGTCACCGTCGGCCTCTTCGGGCTGACCGGTGTCCTTCCGGCGCTCGCCTCCTCGCCGGCGCAGCTCTGCGCCGTCCTGTTCGTCGTCGGTGCGACGTCAGGCGCAATGGACGTCGCGATCAACGCCGACGCTGTACGGGAGGAGGCGGCCAGCGGCAGGCCGCTCCTCAACGTCGCCCACGCGAGCTTCTCGGGAGCGGTCGTCGTGGGAAGCCTCGGCGCCGGTGCGCTCCGCTGGGCCGGAGGTGGGCCTGGGCTCGTCTTCACGCTCACGTCGGTGCTCGTGGTCGCCGCCGCCGTGGCGATGCGGGGCTCGTCGTCGTGGCAGCCGCCGGAGCGCGAGATCCGTCCCCGGTTCTTCGATCGCGTGCCTGGCTGGCTGCTTGTGCTCGGCGCGCTCGGCGCCCTTGCCTTCTGGATCGAGAGCGCCTGGCAGAACTGGGGCTCGGTGCAGCTGGAGCGGACGCTGGACGCGGCTCCGGAGACGAGCGCGCTCGCGCCGGCGCTCTTCGCCGCCGCGATGGCCGCCGGACGGCTGGCAGGGAACCGGCTCCTGGCGCGGTGGTCCGAGCGGCGGCTGCTGGTCGGCGGCGCCCTGGTCTCGGCGCTCGGGACCGCGGTCGGCGCCGCCGCCGGGGGCGCGCCGCTCGCGCTGGCCGGGATCGTCGTCGCCGGAGCGGGCTGCTCGGTCCTCGCGCCGACGATCATCAGCGTCGCGGGCCGCGCCGCCCGTCCACAGGAGCGCGCCACGATCGTCGGCTCGGTGACGACGCTGATGTACCTGGGCTTCCTGGTCGGCCCGGCAGCCGTGGGCGGGCTCGCGCAGCTCGAGACGCTTCCCGTCTCGCTCGGGGCCGTCGCCGTCCTGGCGCTCCTCCTCGCCGTCCTGTGCGCGGTCGTACGGCTGCCCGAGCCGCGTCGCTCTGGTTAGGGTTTTCCCGATGCGACGGCTGCTGCTCGCGCTGCCACTGGTGCTCGTCCTTGCCTTCGCGGCGGCCGCTTGCGGCGGCGACGACAACGGCGGCTCGGCCGAGGGCACGACGACCGAAGCCGCGGCCTCCTGCGACAAGGATTCGCTGCAGACGGTCAACGCCGGGGAGCTCACGATCGGCACCGACAACCCGGCGTTCCCGCCGTGGTTCGAGGGCAAGAAGGCGTTCGACCCGTGGGATCCGACCACGCCGCCGACGAAGAAGGGCTACGAGGCCGAGACTGCGTACGCCATTGCGCACGAGCTCGGCTTCACTGACGACGAGGTGAAGTGGACGGTCGTCCCGTTCGAACAGTCCTTCAGGCCGGGCCAGAAGAGCTTCGACTTCGACATCAACCAGGTGTCGTACCTGCCGGCACGGGCCAAGAACGTGGACATCAGCGACTCGTACTACGACGTCGAGCAGGCGCTCGTGGCCTTCGAGAGCAACCCGATCTCGAACGCCAAGACGGTCGCCGATCTCAAGAAGTTCAAGCTCGGGGCGCAGATCGGCACGACGAGCCTCAACACGATCAACGACACGATCGAGCCGGACAAGGAGCCGTCCGTCTACAGCACGAACAACGACGCGCTCTCGGGCCTGAAGGCGAAGCAGGTCGACGGAGTCGTCGTTGACTTCCCGACGGCGCTCTACATGGCGGCAGTCCAGCTCAACGGCGGCAAGGTCGTCGGCCGGTTCGCCGCCGACGGGGAGGAGTACTTCGGGGTCGTGCTCGCGAAGGGGAGCCCGCTGACGAGCTGCGTCAACGAGGCGCTCGCGCGGGTGAAGGAGGCCGGGACGCTTGACAAGCTGCAGCAGAAGTGGCTCGGCGGCAGCGCTCCGATCCTGAAGTAACGACCGGCAGCCGCTCCTCCCGCATTCTCGGCGGCGGAGCTGTGCGCAGCACGCTGATCGCGGTCGTCAGCACGGTCGTCTTCTTCACCGCGCTCGTCCTGATCGTCGTCAACTCGCCGGGGTGGCCCGAGGTCCGACAGGCGTTCTTCAACGGCGAGGTCTTCTGGGCTTCGCTGAAGGCGATCGCCCCGAAGCTGCTCGTCAACATCAAGATCTTCCTGATCGCCGAGGCCCTGATCCTCGTCGTCGGCCTGGCAATCGCCGTGCTGCGGAGCCTGCCTGGGCCGGTCTTCTTTCCCGCCCGCCTGCTCGGGGTCGTCTACACGGACTTCTTTCGCGGCGTCCCGACGATCCTGATCATCTACCTGTTCGGGTTCGGGATCCCGACGCTCGCCCTCTCGGGTGTGCCGACCTCGACGTTCTTCTGGGGCGTCGCCTCGCTCGTGCTCGTCTACTCGGCCTACGTCGCCGAGGTCTACCGGGCGGGGATCGAGTCGGTTCATCCGAGCCAGGAGGCGGCGGCGCGGTCGCTCGGGCTCACCAAGGCCCAGTCGCTTCGGTTCGTCGTCCTGCCGCAGGCCGTCCGTCGCGTGATCCCGCCGCTCCTGAACGACTTCATCGGCCTGCAGAAGGACACCGCCCTCGTTGCGCTGATCGGCCCCGTCGAGGCGTTCCGGCAGTCGCAGATCGAGGTTGCCGCGAACTTCAACTACACGCCGTACCTCGCGACGGCGCTCCTGTTCATCCTGCTGACGATCCCGATGGCGCGGCTCACGGACTGGCTGATCGCCCGGCAGCGGCGGAGGCAGCGCTGAGCTCGGTCGAGCTTCGTGGCGTCCGCAAGTCGTTCGGCGAGCACGAGGTGCTGCGCGGGATCGACCTGACGGTGCCCGAGCACCACGTCGTCTGCCTGATCGGCGCCTCGGGCTCGGGGAAGTCGACGCTCCTGCGGTGCGTCAATCTGCTCGAGCCGATCGACGCGGGGGAGATTCTGGTGGGCGGTCGGGAGGTGACTGCGCCGGGAGTGGACGCGAATCGGATCCGCCGGGGGATCGGGATCGTCTTCCAGGCGTACAACCTCTTCCCGCACATGACGGTGCTCCGAAACGTCACGCTGGCGCCCCGGGAGGTGCTCGGGCTCTCGGCGGCCGAGGCGGAGGCGCAGGCGACGGACTTGCTGCGGCGCTTCGGGCTCGCCGACAAGCGCGACGATTATCCCGACCGCCTCTCCGGTGGCCAGCAGCAGCGCGTGGCGATCGTCCGGGCGCTTGCGATGCGACCGGGGCTGATGCTTCTGGACGAGGTCACGAGCGCGCTCGACCCGGAGCTCGTCGGCGAAGTGCTGAACGTGATCCGCGAGCTTGCCGCGGGCGGGATGACGATGCTGATCGCGACGCACGAGATGAGCTTCGCGCGCGAGATCGCGAACCAGGTGTGCTTCCTCGACGCCGGCGTGATCCTGGAGGAGGGGCCGCCGGAGCAGATCTTCAGCGCGCCGACGCAGCCGAGGACGCAGCAGTTCCTGGAACGGATCGTCGCGGCCGGCCGGCTCTAGCTCGCGGCGCTACCCTCTTACTGATGGCCGGAAAACGCGTGCTGGTCGTGGCGACGGAACCGCCGGACGAGGCTGCGCTCCGCGAGCAGGTCGGAGACGCGGACGAGATCAGGGTCGTGACGCCGGCCGCGAAGGTCTCGAGGCTCACCTGGCTGACCGGCGCCGAGGACGACGCCCGAGCGGAGGCCGCCGAGACGGCGGAGCAGATCGCCGAGGCGATCGGCGGCGAGGTCGACCGCACGAGCCAGAACACCGACGCCGCCCAGGACGTCGAGGACGCGGTGCGCACGTTCCGGCCGGACGAGATCGTCGTCCACGCCGGCTCCGACGAGTCGATGTTCGAGGACGACGCCGTCCGCAAGGCGCTCGACGAATCGGGCGTCCCCGTCCGGCGGATCTAGGACCTGCTGCTACCCTGATTTTCAGGGACGGCAACGGGCCGCCCCGTGAGATGAGCTTCTCGTTCCTCCTTCGGCGGTTTCGAGGTAGGCAAGTCTCGACCGAATCTGAAGGAGTCGAAACGTGTCACAACAGCAATCCTTCGCGGACCTTGGCGTCTGCGATCCAATCGTCAACGCGCTCGCGAAGCGCTCGATCGAGACGCCGTTCGCGATCCAGGGCCTGGTCGTCCCGGCCGCCCTCGAAGGCGGCGACGTCCTCGCCAAGTCACCCACAGGCTCGGGCAAGACCCTTGCGTTCTCCGTGCCGATCGCGCAGGGCCTCGACGCGACCGACGCGAGACCGTCGGCGCTCGTGCTCGTGCCTACCCGCGAGCTGGCGACGCAGGTCGCAACAGAGTTCGCGGACATCGGAGCCGCGCGGGGGCTGAAGGTTGCCGCCGTCTATGGCGGTACGTCGGTCGGCGCCCAGGCGAAGGCCGCCAAGACCGCGCACGTCCTGGTCGCCACGCCCGGCCGTTTGCAGGACCTGGCGAATCGCAAGCTCGTGAAGCTGGACGGCATCCGGATCCTCGTCCTCGACGAGGCCGACCGGATGCTCGACATGGGCTTCCAGCCTCAGGTCGACGCCATCGTCCGCCGGCTGCCGCGCGAGCGCCAGACGATGTTCTTCTCGGCGACGCTCGACGGTGAGGTCGCGGAGCTCGCGCGGGAGTACACGCAGAACCCGCGGCGCTTCGACGCCGAGCTGCCGAGCCACCTCGAGCTCGGGGAGACCGAGCACCGCTTCGTCGGGGTCACCTCCGAGAACAAGGTCGAGACGCTCGTCGACTTGCTGGGCCACGACGACGGGCTCACGCTCGTCTTCGTGCGCACGAAGCGCGGTGCGGATCGGCTCGTCAAGCGGCTGGCGCACCACGACGTCAAGGCCGTCGCAATGCACGGCGACATGGGCCAGGGAGCTCGTGAGCGAGCGCTCGCCCGTTTCGACGCAGGGAAGGTCAAGACTCTCGTCGCCACGGACGTGGCCGCGCGCGGGCTCGACCTCGACCGGATCACGCACGTGATCAACTTTGACCCGCCCGCCGACAGCAAGGGTTACGTCCACCGCGTCGGCCGCACCGGCCGCGCCGGACGGGACGGGACCGGGATCACGCTCGTCCTCCCCGAGCAGCAGTCCGAGGTCAGCCACGTGGCGCGGCACGTGGGCGAGGAGGAACAGTTCGCCACGCAGGGCATGCGGGTGGCGCCGAAGCGGCTCGTCTACTCGGGCCGCAGACGGAACTCCCGCTGGGGCTCCCCGCGGCAGCGTCCGAAGGTCTAGGCGAGGAAGAGCGCGACCGCCGCGTACTGGCACGCGGCGGCAGCGACCACGAAGGCGTGGAAGACCTCGTGGTAGCCGAAGACCATAGGCACGGGATCCGGCCGCTGCCGCGCGTAGACCAGCGCGCCGGCCGTGTAGAGCACCCCTCCGATGCTAAGCAGTACAACGCCCGACGGGCCGGTGTGCGACCAGAGCTCGGGCAGCGCCACGATGCCGACCCAGCCGAGTCCGATGCCGATCGCCACCGAGAGCGACTTCGGCGCTTCGGTCCACGCCAGCTTGAGGGCGATTGCAACGAGCGCGCCGCCCCAGACGAGCGGCAGGATCGTCCAGCGCCAGGCCCGGTCCATGGCGATGAGGGCGAAGGGCGTGTAGGTCCCGGCGATCAGCAGGTAGATCGCCGCGTGGTCGAGCCGCCGCATCCACCGCCGTGCACGCGGCTCCCAGGTGATGCGGTGGTAGAGCGCGCTCACCCCGAACATCGTCGCGAGCGCCGCGGCGAAGACTCCAGCGGCGGCTCGCCGGCCGGCGCCGTCGGCGATGGCGACCAGCAATGCGCCCAGGACGAGGGAGACGAAAAAGGCGTACTGGTGGAAGACGCCGCGCAGGCGTGGGCGGAGCTCGACGTCCATGCAACCCCTAGCTTGCCCGCTGGAGCTGCTCTTCGACCTGGCGATACGCCGAGGATTGCGGCGGAAGCTTGTCGAGTGCCTCCTGCAGGAGCTGCTCGGCCTCTTCGCTCTCGCCCTGCTGGAGGTGCAGCAGGCCGAGGTTCGCGATCACCTGGCCCTCGTGCTCCTGGTCGCCGATCGACTGGAGCACCGTCAGCGCTTCCTCGAGGTGCTCGAGCGCCTCGTCGGCCGCGCCCTCCTGCGCGAGCGCCAGGCCCAGGCTGTTGAGCGTGGCCGCCTCGGCCTGAGGATCTCCGAGCTCGCGGATGATGGCGAGCGCTGCTTGGTGCTGCTCGACGGCCTGTTCCGGGCTCCCGCGGCGACGAAGCTCGGTGCCCTGCTCGTTCAGCCGCAACGCGAGTCGCCGGCGGTCCCCGTTCGGGACCACCTTCGACACCGCCGCGGCCGAGCGGTAGACGGCGGACGCGTACCCCTGCGCCGCGCGCTCGGCCAGCGTCCGACTGCTTTCCGGCGCTGCGTTTGCCGCGCGCTTCGCCCGGACCGCCGCGTTGCGCGTCCGCTGCCTGACCTGGAGTGCCCGCAGTCCGGAGCGAGCTCGGCGCGACCCGCCGGCGACGGCGGCGCCCGCCGTCGTCGAGGCCACGCCGACCTTGGCGGCAGCAGTCTTCGAAGCGGGAGCGACCCGCTCCACCGCCGTGCCCCCATAGTTGCGCAGCGCCCACAGCGCGGCAGCGGCGAGACCCGCGAGCACGAGCACCACGGTCGCGACGACGGCGAACACGAAGAACGACAGCGCGCTCAGCAGTCCGGCCACGAGCAGCCAGAGTGCCCCAACGGCGAGGAGGCGCCGCGCGTTCTCACGATCCTCTGTCATCGTCCGGCTCGCGGTCTCATCCGATGCGATCCCCCTCCGGAACTGGAGGCATTCGCCCCCGTCACCCTGGATCCTTCCCAAAAACCGATGACTTTGCGCCGGTCGATTCGTCTACAGGAGAAAGGAGGTCGATCAAA
>DASTHD010000031.1:0-2181 GCA_035605555.1 Gaiellaceae bacterium | reverse complement strand
CTGGAGCTCGTGCATCGGGATCTGGATCGTGTCGCCGACCGAGTACCAGCGCTCGAGGAACATCGCGAGGCCGGCGATGATGTCCATCAGGACACGCTGGATCGCGAAGCCGACGAGGATCAGCAGGAACGACGCTCCGGCGAGGGCGGTGAGGCGGTCGACACCGCCGATCAACTGTCCGACGGACAGGACCGCTGCAGTCGCGAAGCCGAGGTAGGTAACGGCGGCGCGGAAGATCGAGACCTGCGTCTCGCGGCGCTTCAGCCGTCGCATCTTTCCGGCCTGGGTGAGGTCGACTGCGGCCGAACGCCGGTCGTTCCAGACCAGCACCCTCAGCGCGACGAACGCCGCGGCGCGCGCGAGCAGCCATGCTGCCGCGAACAGAAGAACGATGACGATGGGATCGAACATGGGAGTCACAGGCAAGCTATCGACGTGACTCCGCGTCCCGAAGGCGTTTTCAAACACTTTTTACAGGGGTTCTCCGGACAGTGAAAATCCTGGTTCTCGGCGGTACGAAATTCCTCGGCCGGGCCACCGTCGAGGCCGCCCTCGAGCGCGGTCACGAGCTGACGCTCTTCAACCGCGGAGAGACGAATCCGACGCTCTTCCCGGAGGTCGAGCAGGTCCGCGGCGACCGCACCAAGGACCTCTCGGCGCTCGCCGGCCGGGCGTGGGACGCGGTGGTCGACCCGTCCGGGTACATCCCCGCCGTCGTCCAGGCCTCGGCGGAGGAGTTCCGAGACCGGGTCGGCCGCTACCTCTATGTCTCGAGCATCTCCGTCTACGCCGACTTCAGCCGCGGCCCCGCCGAGGACTCGCCTCGGGCGGCGCTCGAGGACGGGCAGCCCGACGACGAGCTCATGTTGCCCGGGTACGAGAACTACGGTGCGCTCAAGGCGCTCGCCGAGGACGCCGTGACCAATGTCTTCGGCGAACGCGCGCTGATCGTCCGCCCGGGGCTGATCGTCGGCCCGCACGACCCCACCGGCCGCTTCACGTACTGGCCGCACCGGATCGCCCGCGGCGGGGAGTTCCTGATCCCGGCGCCGCCGGGGGAGCTCCAGCAATTCGTCGACGTCCGTGATCTCGGCGACTGGATGGTCGAGCTCCTGGAGCAGGGCGCTTCCGGTCCCTTCAACGCGACGCACCCCGGAACGACCCGCGCCGAGCTCGTCGAGAGCGCGACCAGGGTGTCCAGCTCGGACGCCACGCCGGTCTGGACCGATCCCGACTGGCTCGTGGAGCAGGGAGTCGGCCAGTGGATGGAGCTGCCGCTCTGGCTCCACGACGGCGACTCGGCGGGCATGCACCGCGCGGACGTCTCGAGGGCGATCGACGCGGGGCTCGCGTTCCGGCCGCTCGACGACGTCGTCCGCGGCACGCTCGACGAGGCACAGACGACGGACGACGCCGGCCTCGCACCCGAGCGGGAGCGCGAGCTCCTGGAGGCCTGGCGGGCTTGAAGACGCTCATCGTCGTCGTCGCCGCCGCCGCGCTGCTCCTCGCTGCGCCCGCAGGCGCCGCCGTGGTCGAGGATGCCGCGCAGGCGCTTCGCAGCGACCCCGTCTACGTGCATCCGGAGGCGCGGCTGCTCTCGGACATGGACGCCGCCGCGCTGCGCCGCCAGATCGGCACCGAGGCGAACGGCCCGCTCTTCATCGCCCTGCTCCCCGAGTCCGCGAAGGACGAGACGGGCGGCAGCGCGACGGAGGTGGCGCTCCGCCTGGGCCGGATGGTCCGGATCCCAGGCGTGTATGCAGTGGTGGTGGGGAACCAGTTCCGCGCCGTCTCGACGGATCTCGGCTCGGGCCGCGCGGCTGCGCTCGCGACCGAAGCATTCGAAGCGCATCGGAACGAGGGTGTCTATCCCGTGCTCTCCGATTTCATCAGCCGCGTCGGCGAGGCACGGCAAAGACCGCCCGGCGCCGCGACTGGCGGATCGCGCGAAGGGTCGAGGTTCTGGCTGATCGGCCTCGTCGTCGGCGGCGCCGTCGTCGCCGGGGTTCTGTTCGCGCGGCGGAAGCGGCGGGCGCGCGAGCTGGCAGAGGTCAAGTCGATCGCGCGTGAGGACCTCGTTGCTCTCGCCGACGACGTCAGCGGGCTCGAGGCCGACGTGGAGCGCAGTCCGGAGGCGAAGGAGGCCTATTCGCGCGCGCTCAACGAGTACGACCGCGCCGA
>DASTHD010000203.1:0-2016 GCA_035605555.1 Gaiellaceae bacterium | reverse complement strand
TGTCTTCGACCGTACGAATTCCGCGACCTGGGTCAGCGCGCTCTTCGTCGCCGACTTTCTGCCGGCGATCGTGATCGGCTTCGCGGCGGCCTCGCTCGTCGACCGCCTGCCTCGCCGCCGGCTGATGATCGGAGCCGACCTGGTGCGCTTCGCCGTCTTCGCCGCATTGCCCCTGGCGGGAAGCGCCGCCGTGATCGTCGCCCTGGCCGCCGTTGCGGGCTTCGCCACGGGCTTCTTCCGCCCGGCCGTCTACGCCGGTCTTCCCAATCTCGTCAGCGACGACGAGCTCGCGAATGCCAACTCGATCCTGCAGACGATCGAGAACCTCACGTTGGCCATCGGCCCGATCCTCGGTGGCGCGCTCGTGGCGACGACCGGCCCGGACGTTGCGTACCTGATCAACGCCGCAACCTTCCTCGCCTCGGCGGCGCTCCTCGCCGGCATCCCGGGACGGCTGTTGCAGGCGGCCACGGCCCCCGGGCGCGGGTACTGGCGCGATCTCTCCGACGGCTTCGCGCTCATCCGGCGCTCTAGGGCGTTGCTCACGATCCTCGCCGCCTGGAACGTCGTCATGCTCGCGACGGCCGCGGCGAACGTCTCCGAGATCGTCCTCGCCAAGGACGCCTTCGATGCCGGCGATTTCGGCTACGGCCTCCTGGTTGGCGCGACGGGTATCGGCCTTGCCTTCGGAAGCCTGATGGCAGGCTCGTTTCTCGAGCACCGCGCCCTGGCTGCGGTCTATGCCGGCTCGATCGGAGTGATCGCGCTCGGCTTGCTCGCGGCGGCGGCCTCGCCCGACGTGTGGGTGGCTGCAGCGTTCGTCGCGTTCGTCGGCGTCGGCAACGGAGCTGCAGTCGTCTGCAACGCCCTGCTCGTCCAGCGCGGCGCGCCCGACGAGCTGCGCGGCCGCGCCTTCACCGTCCTGATGAGCTCGAACTACGCGGTGCTCGGGCTCGGGATCCTCGTCGCAGGGCCGCTGACCGACGCGCTCGGAGCGCGAGTGGTGTGGGCGATCGCCGGCATGCTCGCCGCCCTCGCGGCGGGGATCGGGCTCACCATGGCGCGAGGTGTCGCGGCCCGCGGCGAGCCCGCGCTCCAGACCTCCCCCTAGAGTTCGATCCATGGCCCGTCGGCGCGAATGGACGCTGGAGACGCTCGTGGATGGCGTCCGCGGAGGCGACCGCCGTGCGTTGGCCCGAGCGATCACGCTCGTCGAGAACGGCGACCCGCTCGCGTACGAGCTCGTCCGGGAGCTCTACCCGGAGACCGGTCGCGCCTACGCCGTCGGGATCACAGGCCCGCCGGGAGTGGGGAAGTCGAGCCTGATCAGTGCGCTCGTCCGGCACATCCGAGCGCAGGATCAGACGGTCGGCGTGGTCTCCGTCGATCCCTCGAGCCCCTTCACCCAGGGCGCCCTGCTCGGCGATCGGATCCGGCTTTCCGACCACTTCCTCGATCCCGGCGTCTTCATCCGCTCGATGGGGACGCGTGGCCATCTCGGCGGGCTCGCCGAGGCCGCGCTCCAGGCGCTCCTGGTTCTGGACGCCGCGGGCCGCGACCTGCTCTTTCTCGAGACGGTAGGGACGGGGCAGAGCGAGGTCGAGGTGATCGGCGTCGCCGACACGGTCGTGCTGGTGTTGATGCCGGGCTCGGGCGACTCCGTGCAGGCGCTGAAGGCGGGGATCATGGAGATCCCGGACGTGATCGTCGTGAACAAGAAAGACCATCCCGCCGCGAAGACGATGCTGAACGAGGTGCGCTCGATCCTCTCGCTCGACCCCGACCGTGCCCGGAGGCCGCCGATCGTCCTCACCGAAGCGATCGAAGGAGAGGGAGTCCCCGAGCTCTGGGACAAGATCGCCGAGCACCGCTCCCTTCTCCAGTCGAACGGCCTGCTCGACGAGCGCCGGCGCAAGAATCTGGCCGGCGAGGTCTTCGCGATCGCCTCCTCACGGGCGAAGACGCATCTGGAGCAGGCCGTCGCGAACGACCCCGAGCTACGCCGGCTGCTGGACG
>DASTHD010000159.1:0-7090 GCA_035605555.1 Gaiellaceae bacterium | reverse complement strand
GCGATCGTCACCGGCTACCGGCGCTCGCTCGACGAGGGGATCGACGTGACCGCCGTGATGGCCGCCGACGGTCAGATGGACCCGTCCGACCTCGAGACCCTCACGGGCGCCGTCGCTCGGGGCGAGGTCGACTACGCGAAGGCGAACCGGCTCTTCACCGGCCAGGCGTGGCAGCTCATGCCGCGGTACCGGTACCTCGGGAACGCGGTGCTCTCGATGCTGACGAAGATCGCCTCAGGCTACTGGCATGTCGCCGACTCACAGTCCGGCTACACCGCCATCTCCCGCGAGACCCTGGAGCGGCTCGACCTCGACAGGATCTACCGGCGATACGGGTTCCCGAACGACATGCTCGTGCACCTGAACGTCTGGAACGCCCGGGTGCGCGACTATCCGTCCCGCCCGATCTACGGCGTCGGAGAGCGCTCGGGGATCCGGCTCTGGCGCGTGATCCCGGCGATCGCGTGGCTGCTCGTAAAGGGCTTCTTCTGGCGGCTGCGCGAGAAGTACGTCATCCGCGATTTCCACCCGCTCGTCTTCTTCTACGCGCTCGGGATGCTGCTGACCGTGACCGGCCTCGTGCTCGGCGGCTGGATCGCGTTCGAGCGGATCTTCTTCGGCGGCGACATCACCGCCGGGACTGCGACGCTCGTCGCGCTCCTGCTCATCTCGGGGACGCAGTTCACCCTGTTCGCGATGTGGTTCGACATGGATTCGAACAAAGAGCTGCGGTAGCTCCGGCGTAAAGCGTCCGTAAGCATCCCGGGTCCTCGCCGGTGCGGGGGGTAACCTGCCCGACCGTGAGCACCGTCGTGGTCACCGGCGGCGCCGGGTTCATCGGCTCGCACCTGAGCGACTACCTGCTCGCCAAGGGGCATCGCGTGATCTGCGTGGACAACCTCGAGACGGCGTCGCTGAGGAACATCGACCACCTCCGGAGCGAGGACTTCGAGTTCGTGAACCACGACGTGATCGAGCCGCTCGAGCTCGACGG
Source organism: Gaiellaceae bacterium (assembly GCA_035605555.1). Taxonomy (GTDB): domain Bacteria; phylum Actinomycetota; class Thermoleophilia; order Gaiellales; family Gaiellaceae; genus JACDAN01. Next base: position 6,096 of record DASTHD010000159.1, on the reverse strand, counting down.
GCCGGTGGAGATCGTCTTCCACCTGGCGGCGATTCCGAGCCCGATCGACTACCTGCGTCTGCCGCTGCTGACGCTGAAGATCGGCTCGTACGGGACACACCACGCGCTCGGTCTCGCGAAGTGGAAGCGCGCGCGGTTCCTGCTCGCCTCGACGAGCGAGGTGTACGGCGACCCGCAGATCCATCCGCAACCGGAGTCGTACTGGGGGAATGTGAACCCGGTGGGCCCGCGGGGCGTCTACGACGAGGCGAAGCGGTACGCGGAGGCGCTCACGATGGCCTACCACCGCCAGCAGGGCGTCGACACCGCGATCGCCCGGATCTTCAACACCTACGGCCCGCGGATGCGCTCGAACGACGGCCGCGCGATCCCGACCTTCGTGCGGCAGGCGCTCGAGGGGAAACCGCTGACGATCTTCGGCGACGGCTCGCAGACGAGGAGCTTCTGCTACATCGACGACCTCGTCGAGGGGCTCTACCGCCTGGCGATGAGCGACGAGCACCTGCCTGTGAACCTCGGCAACCCGAACGAGTTCACGATCCTCGAGCTTGCGGAAACGGTCTTGCGGGTAACGGGATCATCGAGCGAGATCGTCTACGAGGCGCTGCCGGTGGACGACCCGCAGATCCGACAGCCGGACATCACACGCGCGATCGAAATCCTCGACTGGAAGCCGGACGTACAACTCGAAGAGGGGCTCAGGCGGATGCTGCCGAGTCTCGGAAGGGAGCCAGTGAGTGCATAAGCGCCTCGCCCTGTTCACCATCCTTGTCGTCGCCGCCGCCGGGGTCGCGGTCGCTGCGAGCACGAACGCCAACTCCGCGCAGGAGCGGTCGACGGCATCGGCCCCGCTCGTGGGCTTCTACGACGACGAGTCGGTCTACGGCCGCACCGACTGGGCCTTCACCCAGCTGAAGAGTTTGCGGGCGGGCATCGTGCGCGTCACGCTGGACTGGGCGAACGTGGCCAGGAGGCGTCCGGTTGCGCCGGCAGACCCAACAGACCCGGCCTACCACTGGGAGGGGGTCGACCAGGTCGTCAAGGCGGCCTCGAAGAACAAGATTCGCGTGTTGCTCGCCATCTACGGCACACCACGCTGGGCCGGCGCGGCGAAGAACCGGATGCCGAGGAAGGCGACCGACCTGCGCCTGTTCTCCTTCGCTGCGGCGAAGCGCTACAGCGGCACGTTCGAGGTCGGTGAGGGGGACACCCTGGTGACGCTCCCGGCCGTCCGGTACTGGCTCGCCTGGAACGAACCCAACAACCCCGTCTTCCTCAAGCCGCAGTGGAAGAAGGTCGGCGGAAAATGGCGCCCGCAGAGCGCCTTCGACTACGCGAAGATCTGCTCCGCGATCTACGCCGGCGTCCACTCGACCGGCCTCCCCGGCCAGAAGGTCGGCTGCGGTGCCACCGGGCCGCGGGGCAACGACGCGCCGACGAGCTCGCGGGCCTCGACCTCGCCGCTCGTCTTCATGGCGTGGCTGAAGCGGGCGGGGCTGCGGCGGTTCGACGCGTACGCGCACCACCCCTACTACGGCAGCCGGCTCGAGCGGCCGACGACGGTGCCGAAATCCAAGAAGGCGGTTACGCTCGGCAACCTGAGCGTCCTGATCAAGCAGCTCAACCGCCTCTACGGCCGCGGGAAGCGGCTCTGGATCACCGAATACGGCTACCAGACGAAGCCGCCGGACCGCCTCTTCGGCGTCTCCTACGCGACCCAGGCCAAGTACGTCCACGCGGCGTACGCGCTCGTGAAGAAGACCCGGCGGGTGGACATGCTCGTCTGGTTCCTGATCCGCGACGAGCGCCGGCTCTCTGGCTGGCAGTCCGGGGTCTTGACTGCGGCCGGGAAGCGCAAGCCCTCGTATCGCGCCTTCCAGACGCTCCGTCGCTAGCTCGAGGTCTTCCGGGCGCCCGGGGGGATCGGGCGCCCGGAAGTACGATTGCCCTGTGGCAACGAAGGAAGCGCCGCCCGCCGATCCTTCCAACGCGCCGGCCGGGACCCCGGCACTCGGCGACATCCGCGCGGGCCGACCGCGGATCCTCGGCAGCCCGGTCACGACGCTGCTCCGTCGCGGCGCCAGCATCCTCGCGCTGATCGTCCTCGACCTCTGCGGCCTCGTCCTCGGCCTCTACGCCGCGCTGATCCTGCGCTCGGTCGTCTACGGCAACGAGGTTCTGTGGGGCGTGCTGTGGCGGGCGGAGACCGACTGGCTGCCGTTCCTCGCGCTCGTGATGATCCTCGTCTTCTGGCGCGCCGGCCTCTACGCCGAGCGGGAGCGACGAGGAGGCGGCGGACGCATCGTCGGGTCGATGATCATCGTCGGGGTCGTCGCGCTCGCCTTCGGGATCGGGACGAACCGGGAGTTCGGCACCTACGGGTTGGCGCCGACCGCGGTCGTGCTCTCGATCGGGTTCATCGGTCTCCTGCGAGCGAGCTACGACGTCGTGACGTCGGAGCTGATGCGCTCCTTCGGCGTTCGGCGCCACGCCGTTCTGGTCGGAGATAGCGAGCGGATCAGGCATCTCCAGCAGGCACTCGGCGAAGGGCGCGGCGGGATCGCCTACGAGTTCGTCGGGGCGGTTGGGCCTTCGGCCGACGGCTTCGAGCTGCCGTTCCTCGGCACCGTCGCGGACCTCCCTGAGGTATTCGCGAAGCGGGAGATCGACGAGCTCATCTTCGCGGAGACGGACTTCGACGACAAGGCGCTGCTCGAGCTCGTGGAGCTGGCGCACCGGCGCGGCGTGAGGGTGCGCGCGGCGCCCACGACGGCCGAGCTCCTCACGCAGCGGGCCGAGTACGTGCCCGGCCAGGGCGTCCCGCTGTTCGAGCTCCGCCCCCCCGCGTTCGTCGGCACCGACTGGGTCCTCAAGCGTGGGTTCGACCTGGCCGTCAGCGTCGTCGTGCTCCTGCTCGGCCTTCCGATCTGGGTCGCAATCGCGCTCGCGATCAAGCTGACCTCGAAGGGGCCGGTCTTCTACCGCGATCGCCGTGTGGGCCTGAACGAGCGCGAGTTCGGGATGATCAAGTTCCGGACGATGTATGCCGACGCGGCCGACCGGCAGGCCGAGCTGGAGGAGGCGAACGAGGCCGAGGGCGCGCTGTTCAAGCTGCGGGACGATCCGCGGGTGACACCGGTCGGTCGGTTCTTGCGACGGCTCTCTCTCGACGAGGTGCCGCAGGTGTTGAACGTGCTCAGCGGCGAGATGAGCCTGGTCGGGCCGCGGCCGCTCCCGATCCGCGACTACGAGCTGCTCGAGCCCTGGCACCGCAAGCGCTATCTCGTGCTGCCCGGGATGACCGGCCTCTGGCAGATCGCCGGCCGCTCCGACCTCGGCTTCGACGATCTCGTCCGGCTCGACTTCTATTACCTGGAGAACTGGTCGATCTGGCTGGACATCTCGATCCTGCTGCGGACGATCCCCGCGGTGATCGCGGCCCGCGGGGCCTACTGACCCGCTCGATCATCGTCGTCGCCTACCACTCCGGCGACGCGCTCGGGCGGCTGCTCGACTCGCTGGACGGTGAGGACGTCGTGGTCGTCGACAACGGCGGCGACGTGCCCGACCGAGACGGCGTGACGGTCGTCCGGTCCGGGGAGAACCTCGGCTTCGCGGCCGGGAACAACGTGGGCGCCAGGGAGGCGAGCGGCGAGGCCCTCGTGTTCCTCAACCCTGACACGGTCGTGGAGCCGGGCGCGCTCGACGAGCTTGTGCGCCCACTCGAGGATCCGTCGATCGGGATCGTCTCGGCGCGGTTGCGCCTCCTCGACCAGCCGGAGCTTCTCAACTCGGCCGGGAATGAGGTTCACGTCACCGGGATCGCCTGGGCCGGGCTCTACGGTCAGCCCGCCTCCAGCGTGACCGAGGTGCGCGACGTCGCATTTCCAACGGGCGCGGCGATGGCGATCCGCCGGGAGCTGTTCGAGGAGCTCGGCAGCTTCAGCGAGGAGCTCTTCATGTACCAGGAGGACCTGATCCTCGGCTGGCGGGCGCGGCTGACGGGACTCCGGGTCGTCGTCAGCCCGGCGGCCGACGTCTACCACGACTACGAGTTCGGGCGCAACGCCGACAAGCACTACCTGCTCGAGCGCAACCGGCTCGTGTTCGTGCTCTCGTCGTACTCGCCGCGGCTGCTCTTCCTCCTCTCCCCGGTGCTCGTCTCCACGGAAGCGGCGATGCTCGTCCTGGCGCTCAAGGAGGGCTGGGCGCGCGAGAAGGTCGCCGGGTGGGGCTGGCTGCTCCGGCACCTCGGCTGGCTGCGGCGTCAGCGGCGGGAGACGCAGCGTTTGCGGCGCGTGCGGGACCGCGATCTCGCCCCGTACCTTTCTGCCGAGATCGCGCCCGGGATGATCCCGGTCCCGGCGCCGATCCGCGCCGTGAACCCGCTCGTCGCCCGCTACTGGGCCTTCGTGCGCCGCGCGCTCTGAGGCCAAGTAACAACTTGTCACTAACGGCTCGGAACGCCGCTTTCCTCCGCGAACTCTCGCCGGCACGAGCCAAGTAACAAGTTGTTACAAGGCTCGGTTCGGCCCGCCGCGCCGTACCGTCAAGGAACGCGCCGGAACCGCCGATAACAGCGGCAGGATGAACGCTGTCGCGCTCACTGCGGCCGAGACGCGTTTCGAGCGACCTCGCTGCCTGGCCATCGTTCCGGCCTTCAACGAGGCGGAATCGATTGCCGAGGTCGTCACGGAGATCCGGGACTTCGATCCCGAACTCGAGGTACTCGTCGTCGACGACGGCTCGACGGACGCCACCGCGGCGGTCGCCGACTCCGCCGGCGCGCGCGTGATTCGCCTGCCGCTCAACCTCGGCATCGGCGGCGCCGTCCAGGCCGGCTACCTTTACGCCTTCGAGCGCGGCTTCGACGTCGCCGTCCAGATCGACGGTGACGGCCAGCACGACGCACGGGAGCTCGGCCGGCTGCTCGATCCGATCCTCGGCGGCCGCGCCGATCTGGTGATCGGGACGCGCTTCGCCGGCTTGCGCACCTACCGCGCCCCGCTCGCGCGCCGCGTCGGGATCGGCCTCTTCGCGGCGCTCGTCTCGCTTCGCGTCCGGCAGCGGATGACCGACACGACCTCGGGCTTCCGTGCCGTCAACCGCCGCGGGATCCGTCTCTTCGCCGTCGATTACCCCCACGACTACCCCGAGGTCGAGTCGGTCGTCACCGCGTCGCGAGGCCACCTCCGCATCGCCGAGGTGCCCGTCGCCATGCGCGCCCGCGCCACCGGCCGCTCCTCGATCACGACCGCACGCTCCTTCTACTACGTGGTGAAGGTGCTGCTCGCCCTCTTCGTCGGGCTCTTCCCGCGCACGCCGCTGACGATCGAGGACTAGTGCCCGTCCAGCTCTTCGCCGCTCTCGCCTCGGTCGCCCTGCTCGGGCTCGTGATCGAGCTGATCCGCTCACGGAAGCTCCGCGAGCGGTACGCGCTCCTGTGGCTCGCGACGGCCGGCGTGATCCTGTTCTTCGCGCTCTGGCGGGAGGGGCTCCACGACCTCGCGAAGGGGCTCGGCATTGCTTATCCACCGAATGCCCTCTTCGTGCTGGCCCTCCTCTTCGTCCTGATGCTGCTCCTCCATTTCTCGACCGTGATCTCGAAACTCTCCGACCGGAGCACGCTCCTGACGCAGCGCCTGGCGCTGATGGAGGAGCGCCTCCGGGAACTCGAGGACGGGCCTGGCACGCGCCCGACCTTGAGGGAGGTCAAGTAGTGAGTGTCCTGCAGCCAGTCGCCGGGGAGGCCGGCCGTCTCGAGCGCATTCTCGGGCGGCCGGAGCGCCCCCTGCCGCTCGACGAGCCCCTCGCGCGGCTGGCAGGCAAGCGCGTGCTGATCACCGGCGCACAGGGCTCGATCGGCACCGCCGCCGCGGAGGTCCTCCGCGGGACCGCCGAGCTGATCGAGACCGACAAGCACGTGGGCGACCCGGCGCTGGACGTCCGCGTCGAGAGCGACGTCAAGGCGGTGCTAGGGGAGGTTCGCCCGGATCTGATCCTGCACCTCGCGGCAGCGAAGTCGGCGCCCGAGGGCGAACGCGACCCGATGGCCGCGCTCGAGATCAATGTGATCGGAACGCGAAACGTCCTGGC
>DASTHD010000136.1:0-9546 GCA_035605555.1 Gaiellaceae bacterium | reverse complement strand
TCCTCACCGGGAAAGCCGACGATGACGTCCGCGGTCAGGTTGAAGTCGGCGAGCGGCTCCAGTCGACGCAGGTAGGTGGCCGCGTCGTAGCGCCTCCCCATCGCCTTCAGCACCCGGTCGTCGCCGGATTGCAGTGGGACGTGCAGGTGGCGCGAGACAACCGTCGTCTCCCGCAGCGCCTTCACGAGCTCGTCGTTCACGTGGTTGATCTCGATCGACGAGAGGCGCAGTCGCTCGAGCCCAGGGACGGCACCTACCTCTCGGATCAGTCGCGGCAGCGCGTAGCCGGCCTGCCGGTCACGGAAGCACCCGAGGTTGATCCCGGTCAGGACGACCTCCCGATGGCCCTGGCGCACGCGTTTCGCGACCTCCGAGAGCACGGCCGCCGCTGAGCGGCTGCGCGACGGCCCGCGTACGAGCGGGATCACGCAGAAGTTGCACGAGAAGCTGCAGCCGTCCTGCACCTTCACGAAGGCGCGGACGCGATCGAGCCGGGCATCCGCCTGGACGCAGCCGATCGCGCCGACATCGTGCGCGACGAGCTGTGGCAGCTCTTCGGATTGCGCACGGACCACGGAGACGTTGCCGGGGAGCGTCGCCAGGGCGTCGCCCTCGAGATTCGCCGCGCAACCCGTGACGTAGACCCTTCGATGGCTGCGCGCCGCCCTCGAGGCCGCCTGCCGCGACTTCCCGACCGCCTCGTTCGTGACGGAGCAGGTGTTCACGACCGCGATCTCGGCCCCCTGGTCGCGCTCCTCGTGCCCGTCCGCGAGCAGCCGCTCGCGGAGCGCCTGCGCGTCGGCATGCGACACCTTGCAGCCGAGGAACCGGACGGTGAAGGTGGCCACGGAGGGAAGAATCTACTGCCGCTCGAAGAGATCGGCGGCCCATCCGCCGTCGATGCGCCGCTCCACGTGGGTGAATCCGGGGGCGTCGGGCATTCGCGAGTGGAAGTACCCGGCGGTGACGAAGCGTGCCGCCGCGATCCGCCGGGCCAGCGTCTGAACGCCCGCGAGGTGGATGTTGGCGATCACGAGATCCACGCGGGGAAGGTCGATTTCGAGCGCATCGGCTTGCCGGACGTCGAGCTCGACGCCGTTCGCCGCCGCGTTCCGGCTGGTCGCCTCGACCGCAGCGGGCTCGAGGTCGACGGAGTGGACCGGCGCAAAGCCGAGCTTGGCCGCCGCGATCGAGAGGACGCCCGAGCCGCAGCCCACGTCGAGCAGGCTTCCGGGCTCGAGCTCGGTCAGGAACTCGAGGCAGAGCCGCGTGGTCGGGTGCGTCCCTGTGCCGAACGCGCGGCCCGGGTCGACGACCACCGCGATGCCTTCGGCCGGCGGCTCCTCCCACGGCGGCCCGACCCATAGCGGCCCGACCCAGATCGGCTGGTGGAACTCGCGCCATCGTTCCTCCCACCCCGGCTCGACGAGCGCGGTGTGGACCTGGCCGAACTCCGCACGGAGCTGCTCCTCCCCCGCGCCGTCCGTGTAGACGGCGAGCTCGCCGTCGGCTTCCTCGAAGCCCTCGGGATGGAGCTCGAGCAGGCGCGCGATCGCCGCCTCGCGGGCTTCGTCGGGGACGCGGAGCGACACGCGCCGGAGCTCGGCCCCGGTCAGCGGAACGCGCTCTTCAGCTTCTCGAAGAACCCCTGGTCGGGCTTGTAGGTCTCCTCGTCGGCGGAGCGCTCGAACTGCTCCAGTAGGTCGCGCTGCTCGTCCGAGAGCTGCCTCGGCACGGCGACGTTGACGAGCACGCGGTGGGCGCCCCGTCCGAATCCCTGGAGCACGGGCATCCCCTGCCCTCGGAGCACGACGACCTCGCCCGGTTGGGTCCCGGCGGAGAACTCCAGCTCCTTCTCTCCGTCGAGCGTCGGGATCGTGACCGCGGTCCCGAGCGCGGCTTGGGTCATGGTCAGGTCGACCGTGGAGAAGATGTCGTCGCCCTCTCGCACGAACCGGTCGTCCGGCCGGACCCGGACGCGGACGTAGACGTCACCGGCGCGCGCCCCGGGTGCTCCGGCGTGTCCTTCGCCCGAGAGTCGGATGCGCTGCCCGTCGTGGATGCCCGGTGGGATCTCCACCGAGAGCGTCCGCTCCTCGAGCACCTGGCCCTGACCATTGCACTCGGAGCAGGGCGTCTGGATCAGTCGGCCGGACCCGGCGCACGTGGGACAGGTCTGCGTCCGGACGAAGTCGCCGAAGACGCTGCGTGAGACGTGCTGGAGCCGTCCCTGGCCCTCGCACGTGGGACAGGTCGTGACGTCGGTGCCCGGCTCGACGCCGCTCGCATCGCACCGCGTGCACGGCGCGGCGGCTCGGATCGGAACGTCCCGCTTGACGCCCGCCGCCGCCTCCGTGAGCTCGATCAGGACCTCGGCGGCGACGTCGGCCCCGCGCGCCCGGTTGCGCACCGTTGCCCCGAGCAGGTCTTCGCCGAAGAACGCCGAGAAGATGTCGGAGAGGCTGCCGAAGTCGAAGGTGGTGGGCCGGAAGCCGCCGCTTCGCAGTCCGGCGTGCCCGAAGCGGTCGTAGAGCTCCCGCGTCTCGCTCTTCGAGAGCACTTCGTAGGCCTCGACGGCCTCCTTGAAGCGCTCCTCGGCATCCGGCGCCTCCGAGACGTCCGGATGGAGCTCGCGCGCCAGGCGGCGAAACGCCTTCTTGATCTCGCCCTCGCCCGCGTCGCGGGCGACGCCGAGCACCTCGTAGTAGTCGCGCTCTGCCGTCGCCATCTCCGGGCTAGCGTAGCCAGGCGCCCGGCGCCTAGTTCTCGGCGTAAATCTCCTCGACGAAGCGCGACAGCTCCCGCGCCGCGGCACGAACCGAGCGGATCGCCGTCTCGTAGTCCATGCGCAGCGGCCCGAGCAGGCTGACGGTGCCGAGACGCCGATGCACGAGCCCGTAGCTGGCGCCGACGAGGGAGGCGCCGCGGAGCTGCGGCTGCTCGAGCTCAACGCCGACCCGAACGAAGAGGCCTTCGCGCCCGAGCGCCTCGCCGAGCAGTGCGAGGAGTCCCGCCCGCTGTTCCAGCGCCTCGAGCAGGGGCCGATACACGAGCAGGTCCTCGCTGCGCCCCTCTCCGAGGAGGTTCGCGGCGCCGCCGACGTAGAGCCGCTGCTCCTCCGAGCCCGCGGCGTCCGTGAACGCCGGCCGCAGCAGCTCGAGGAAGGCGGCTTCCTGGTCCGAGAGCCCCGGCTCCGAGAACGCCTGCCGGAGGCCGAACGAGCCGAGCGGCAGGCCCGACGTCCGTTCGTTGAGGTATTCGGACGCCCACGCGACGAGGCCGGCATCCACGGGATTACCGAGAGCGAAGACCCGCTTGGTGACCCCGCCCGTCGAGGTGATCACGACGGCGACGACCACCTGGGGTTGGAGCGCCAAGACCTCGACGTGCCGGACCGTCGCGGCCTCGAGCGGCGGCGCCGAGACGAGCGCGAGGAGCCGGGTCAGGTGGGACAGAGCCTCAGTCGTCGCCTGCAGCGCGGACTCGACCTCCGTCCCGGCCTCGGCGAGGTCGAGCTCGAGCGAAGCCGCCCGCGGCTCGATCCGGTCGAGCAGGCCCTGGACGAAGAGGCGATAGCCCTCCTCGGTCGGAACGCGCCCAGCGGAGGTATGCGGGTGCGTGAGCAGGCCGAGCCGCTCGAGCTCTGCGAGCTCGCTGCGGACGGTCGAGGCCGACACGCTGAGCCCGGCATGCTCGACGAGGTACCGCGACCCGACCGGCTGGCCGGTCTGGATGTACTCCTCGACCGCGTGCCGGAGGATGTCACGCTGTCGGGCTGTGAGCTGTGGGCGATCGGAAATCATCGCTTTTGCAGGTGATTTTATCCTGTCAGGCGAGAAGCTCCGCGGTCACGCCGCCGCCCAGCAGGCGACCGCGACGCGTCAGCGTCAGCTCGTCTTCATGGCGTTCGACGAGGCCGAGGTCGGCGAGACGCGCAAGCGCGCCCCCGTCGAGCAGGGGCTCCTCCCCGTTCAGCGCGAGTGGCTCGTCGAGCCTTAGGCCCAGCATCACCCGCTCGCGGCCGCGAGTTGCGGCGTCGAGCTCCTCGAACTCGCGGTCCGGGGCGTGGCCGCGGGCGAGCGCCTCCAGGTAGGCCGGCAGCCGAGGCGCGTTCCGCCAACGCCGCCTGCCGACGGTCGAGACCGCGCCGATCCCGATCCCGAGGTAGTCCCGCCCGAGCCAGTAGGCGAGGTTGTGGCGCGAACGTCGGTCACGCCCGTCCGCGCCCGGCCCGTTCTGGCAGAAGTTGGCGGTCTCGTACCACCGGTATCCGGCGGCCGTCAGCCGCTCCACCACCGCCTCGAAGTACCCCTCCATCAGCTCGGCCTGACGGATCAGCTCTTCGCCGTGCGCGTGGGTGAACCGCGTTCCCGGCTTCGCTTCCAGCTCGTAACAGGACAGGTGCTCGGGCCCAAGCTCGAGTGCCTCGTCGATGTCTCTGTCGAGATCGGAGGCGCTCTGGCCCGGGATCCCGTAGATGAGATCGAAGGAGATGTTGTCAAATCCGGCATCACGCAGATGGTAGACCGCGCGTCGGACGTCGTCAGGTCCGGCAACACGATCGAGGACTTCGAGCAACCGGGGCCGGAAGGTCTGGACGCCGAGCGAGACGCGATTGACCCCCGCGGCATGCAGAAGGCGGGCAAGCTCGGCGGTGACAGTCTCCGGGTTCGCCTCGACGGTGAGCTCGTCGGCAGGTGGCAGCCTCCGCAGCAGCCGGTCGAGCGCGGCGGGCTCGGTGAAGGTCGGGGTCCCGCCACCGAGGAAGATCGTCTCGAGCTGCTCCGTGAGGACATGGCGCTCGAGCTCGAGCTCGGCGAGCAGCGCGTCGACGTACCGGTCGTGCTGACCGTGGCGACCGACGACCGTGACGAAGTCGCAGTAGCCGCAGCGGTGCGAACAGAACGGCAGGTGCACGTAGAGATGCCTGACGCTGCGCATCAGCTCTTCCCATCGAGGTTGAGCACGGCCAGGAAGGCCTCCTGTGGGACCTCGACGGCCCCGACCTGCTTCATTCGCCTCTTCCCGGCCTTCTGCTTCTCGAGCAGCTTCCGCTTCCTCGTGATGTCGCCGCCGTAGCACTTGGCGAGCACGTCCTTTCGCTTCGCCTTGATCGTCTCCCGCGCGATCACGCGCGACCCGACCGCCGCCTGAACGGGCACGTCGAAGAGCTGGCGGGGGATCTCCTCGCGGAGCTTGTCCACGAGCGCCCGCCCGCGGCCGTAGGCGGAGTCGCGGTGGATGATCAACGAGAGCGCGTCGACGGGGTCGCCGGCGATCAGCACGTCCAGCCGGACCAGGTCGCCCTCGCGGAAGCCGACGATGTCGTAGTCGAAGCTGGCGTAGCCGCGCGTTCGCGACTTCAGCTGGTCGTAGAAGTCCACGACGACCTCGGCGAGGGGGAGCTCGTAGATCACCACGACCCGTTCCTCGGAGAGGTACTCCATGTGGTCGAACCGTCCGCGTCGCTCGGTCGCGAGCTCCATCACGGGGCCGACATATTCCTTCGGGACGATGATCGAGGCTCTGATGTACGGCTCCTCGACCCGTTCGATCTCGGCGGGCATCTCGGCCGGGTTGTGCACCTCGACCTCCTGCCCGTCCTTCGTCAGCACGCGGTAGGCGACGTTCGGCGCCGTGACCAGGAGGTCGAGGTCGAACTCGCGCTCCAGGCGCTCGCGGACGATCTCCAAGTGCAGCAGCCCCAAAAAGCCGCAGCGGAAGCCGAAGCCGAGCGCCTGCGACGTCTCGGGCTCGTACACGAGCGCGGCGTCGTTCAGCTTGAGCTTCTCGAGCGCGTCGCGGAGGTCCGGATACTCGTCCGAGTCCGTCGGGAACAGGCCCGCGAAGACCATCGGCTTCACGTCCTTGTAGCCCGGCAGCGGCTCGGCCGCCGGGCGCGTCACCGAGGTGAGCGTGTCGCCGACGCGGAGCCGGCCGACGTCCTTCAGCCCGGTGATGACGTAGCCGACCTCACCTGCCTCGAGCGTGTCGCTCGCGCGCATCGTCGGCGAGAAGAAGCCGAGCTCCTCGGCCTCGAACCGCGTCCCCTGGGCCATCGCTTGGAGCGGCTCGCGGGTACGGAAGGAGCCGTCGACGACGCGGACGAAGGCGACGACGCCGCGGTACTGGTCGTAGGAGGAGTCGAAGATCAGCGCCCGCGGCGGCGCGTCAGAGGCGCCAGCGGGAGGCGGGATCCGCTCCACGATCGCGTCGAGCACGTCCTCGACCCCTTCGCCGGTCTTCGCCGAGATCCGGAGGACGTCCGACGGGTCACCGCCGATCAGCTCGGCGATCTCCTGCGCGGCCCGGTCCGGGTCGGCCTGTGGAAGGTCGATCTTGTTGACGACCGGGAGCAGGTCCAGGTCGTTCTCGATCGCGAGGTAGGCGTTGGCGACGGTCTGTGCCTCCACCCCTTGGGCGGCGTCGACGACGAGCACCGCTCCCTCGCAGGCCTGGAGCGACCGCGAGACCTCGTAGGTGAAGTCGACGTGGCCCGGCGTGTCGATCAGGTTGAGCTGATGGCCCTTCCAGGGGACCCGGACGGCCTGCGCCTTGATCGTGATCCCGCGCTCGCGCTCGAGCTCCATCGAGTCGAGCACCTGCTCGCGCATCTCGCGCCCCGAGACCGTCCCCGTCAGCTCGAGGATACGGTCGGCCAGGGTCGATTTCCCATGGTCGATGTGGGCGATGATCGAGAAGTTCCGGATGCGGTCCTGCTGCATGGAGGTCTACGCCGGCGGGCGGGCGCGGGCTCGCAACGATAGCAACGCGTTCAGCTCACGAACCCCCAGCAAACGGCAGAAAAACAGGTAGACGACGGCGCCCGCGGCGAGCGCTGCGGAGACGGAGAGAACCTGCGCGAAGAACGACCGTCCGAACACCTCGTCGAGCCCCCACCAGACGCCGTAGGCGACGAGCGCGAGCGGCAGCGACGCGAGCGTCACGAGCGCCGCCGTCCGGGCCGTCTCGGCTCCTTCTATGCGGCCGAACCGCCGCCGCAGCAGGATCAGGAGCGCCGCGGTTCCGGCGATGTTGGCAAGCGAGATCGCGAGCGGGATCCCCCAGGTGCCGAGGTGGTAGAGGAGCGCGAAGAAGGCGGTGTTCACGAGCAGGTTCCCGAACGCGACCCACGTCGGGATCCACGGCGCCTGGAGGCCGAAGAAGGCGCGGTTCAGCATCAGCATCGCGCCGTTGAAGGTCAGGCCGATCGAAAACGCCGCGAGCGCGCCGGCCACGACGCGCGTCGCATGCGGCCCGAACTCGCCGCGCTGGTAGAGCAGCCGGACGATCGGCTCGGCCAGGACCGCGATCGCGACGCTGGCGGGCACGAGCAGGAACGCAATCTGGCGCAGGCCGAGGCCGACCGTGTGCCGGAACGCGTCGTCGTCGCGACGCGCGGCCAGGCGACTCAGCGCCGGGAAGAGCACGGTCGCCACGGCGACCGAAAACATGCCCTGCGGGACCATGTAGATGCGAAAGGCGGCGTCGATCGCCGAGGGTGCGATCGTCTTGTCGATGTAGCGGGCGGCGAAGAACGTCCCGATCAGCGCGTTCACGTTGATCAGGCCGAGCCCGAGCGTGACGGGCAGCATGAGCACGAAGACGCGCTTGACCGCCGGGTCGCGCCAGTCGATCGCGAGGCGTAAGCGGCCGTCGAGACCGGTGAGCCATGGAAGCGGCAGCAGCTGGACGAGCGTGGCGAAGACGATCGAGCCGGCGTAGATGTACAGCTTCGTGTCGACGGAGTCCGCCTGCGGGACGCCGATCACGAGCCCGGCGATGATCACGAGATTCCAGAACACCGGCGTCAGCGCGGGAATGCTGAAGTGCTCGTAGCTGTTCAGGATCCCGACGATGACCCCGAAGATCCCGAGGAGGACGACGATTGGGAAGAGGATCCGCGACAGCGTCACGGCGAGGTCGCCAGCGGGCCCGCTTCCGTAGCCGAACAGGCTCATCACCCAGGGCGCCGCGAGGATGAACAGCGCAGTGATCGCTGTGAGGCCGAGCAGCAGGATCCAGATCAGGCTCGACGCGACCCGCCAGGCACGCGCCTTCTCGCCCTTCTCGAGCAGCTCGCTGAAGACGGGCACGAACGCGGACGAGAGCGCGGCGTCCGCGACTAGGGCACGTACCAGGTTCGGCACCTGGAAGGCAACCGTGAAGGCGTTGATGCCGACGCCCTCGACCCCGAAGTAGCTCCGCGCGACGATCTCCCGGACGAGGCCCAGAATCCGGGAGAGGCCGGTGAAGGCCGAGAAGATCGCCGTCGACCAGGCCAGGCGCCGAGAGGGGAACCCGGCGGCCTCGTCACGCACCTCGTCACGCACGTCGGTCACGGCCGGGCCGTCCACAGCGTGAGCATACGAGCGCGCGCTGATAGCTCCTTTCCGCTGGTACCATGCCGCCCGCCCGCTGAGCGGGCGTTTTCCTATGCCGAACATCAAGCAGCAGAAGAAGCGCGTGCGGACCGCGGCCCGGCAGCGGCTCGAGAATCTCCGCTACCGCTCGACGGTGAAGACGCTGACGCGTCGGCTCGAGAGCGCTGTCGAGGAGGGCCAGGCAGACCAGGTGCGCGAGGCCCACCTCGAGCTCCAGCGGTGGATCGACAAGGCGGCATCGCACGGCGCGCTCCACCAGAACACGGCGGCGCGGAAGAAGGCACAGGCCGCCCGCATCGCCGCCGGCAGCTCGAGCTAGGCCCCACCTGCGGCCACCGGCTCGGCGGCCGCGGTCAGGTCAACGAGCGCGCGTGTCAGCTCCAGCTCGCCCGAGAGGCGACTCGCGCCCTTGATCGCAGCATCGAGCGCCGCCAGGCGGACAACCGCTGCGTCGAGCTCGTCCTGCCCGTAGCGGTCGGCGTGGCCGAGCGCCTTCCGGACCCGGAACTCGTGGACCTTCAGCCGCTTCGCGATCTCTCGCGTCGGCAGTCCCTCCGCAGCCAGAAGCTTCGCGCCTCGGACGAGCGCGACGTGGGCGGTGAGCCGGGTGGAGATGCCGAAGGGTTCGCGCCGTTCGAGCTCGGCCTCCGCTGCGGCGAGCAGCGCAGGAAGGTCGCGCTCGCCCCAGGCGTCGGTGATCGCCCACGCAGTCGCCTCGCGCGCGGGCGTCGCCAGCGCCTCCACGTGGGAGCGCTCGACCGGACGGTCTCCTGCCCAGGTCGCAATCTTGTCCGCTTCGGTCGCGAGCGCCGTGAGGTCATCGCCGACGATCTCGACGAGCGCGCGGGCGGCATCCGGCTCGGCTGTGGCTCCACGCGCGTCGAACTGCGCCCTGACCCAGCCCGGGAGGTCGCGCGGCTTCGGCGCGTCGTAGGCCAGGACCTGGCCGGCCTTCCCGACGGCCTTCAGGATCGCGTCGCTCCTCAGCGCCTCGCCGGCGACGAGTGCGAGCACGGCGCCCGGTACCGGGTCGGAGAGGTACGCCGTCACGGCCTCGGCGTCCGCCTTCTTCCACCGCTCGACTCCCTCGACGACGACCAGACGCCCGCCGTCCCCTCCGGCAAAGAGCCCGAGGGCGTTGCAGGCGGCGACCGCGTCGTCA
>DASTHD010000120.1:0-5828 GCA_035605555.1 Gaiellaceae bacterium | reverse complement strand
GAAGGTCGGCTCGTCGCGGGAGAGGATCCAAGCGTCGCCGATCGGTGTTCGCACCTGCGTCATGGAACTGCCGAGGGCCTCGAACGCCGATACGCCTTCTCGCGGGCCTATCCCCGCCCACTGAGCGAAGGCCGTTGGTGTCGTGGGGCCGAAGACGTGCAGGTACCGGCGCGCGAGCTCCAGGCGGGCCTCGCCGGGGTCGACCTGGGGCGGCGGCACGGTCCAGACGGCCGGTGCTCGGGCCCCCTCCCAGCGGATGACGACCGTGCCGGTCAGCGCGGCGTATCGGAGCCGGTTGGGGTTCTCGCCTAGAGCGCCTCCCGCCTCGCGGTCCGTCATCCGCGTCCCACCGGGAAGGGAGTGAAGGCGGGCGGCCATCTCTTCCGCGACCCGCCGGGTAGCGCCTCCGTCCGGCATCCTTCCGAGTGAGAAGACCGCGAGATCGCGCGCGGCGACGACGTACGTGCTGTACCGCGGTCCCCAGAGCTGGACTAGGGATGAGTCCTCCCAGGTGGACGGGTTCGTTCTCTCGACGCGCGCATGGATCGACAGGAGCGCGGCTCGGGGCATGCTGTCCTGCAGGCCGGCCCACGCCGCAAGCCGGAGCGAGCGCCGCCCGGGCGGCAGACGCTGGTCGAGCGCGCCGACCTGTCGTCGGAACGCGAGGATCTCCAGCCGCGTGAGCTCGAGCCGAGACCCCGTCACGTCACTTTTTCGCTATGGCGTGCTTGCGGCAAACGGCCGCGTGGGCCGACCAGCCGCCACGTCTCGACCTCGCCCTTGCCCTTCACGTCCACGAGCCCGATCGGCTCGGTCACGAAGTCGTCGTCCAGGAGCTCCCAGGTCGAGCGCGTGATCTGAATCTCGTCCGGTGTCCCGTGCGACTCCATGCGACTCGCCATGTTCACCGTGTCCCCCCACAGGTCGTAGAGGAAGCGACGACGCCCGATCACACCCGCCACGACCGGCCCCGAGCTGATGCCGATGCGAAGTCGTAGATCGTGGCCGGCGCCGTCGGGGAGGCAGTTCTTTGCGCACTCGCGCATCTCGAGGGCGAGCCTTGCGAGCGCGTCTGCGTGATCCGGCCGCTGTCTCGGGACGCCCGCCGCTGCCATGTAGCAGTCGCCGATCGTCTTGATCTTCTCGACGTCGTAACGGTCGACGAGCTCGTCGAAGCTCGTGAAGAGGCGATCGAGGAGCCCGACCACCTCGCGTGCGTCGAGCCGGCTCGAGAGCGGCGTGAAGTCGACGACGTCGGCGAAGAGGATGCTCGCCTCGTCGAAGTGGTCGGCGATCGAGTTCGGATCGGACTGCAGCCGCTGCGCGACCTCGGCGGGAAGGACGTTGAGCAGCAACGCCTCGACGCGCGCCTGCGCGGTGTCCCGTCCTCGCGCGAAGGTGACGAGCAACACCATCGCGACGAACGAGACCACGACGATGTTGAGGACGTCGAAGGTGCGGACGAAGGCTTCCGGCAGGTCGGCGCCGTCCGGCCGAACGACTTCGGAGAGAACAAGCGCAAGCAGGACCGTGGCAACGAAGGCCGCAAACCACGGCCAGGCGCGTCCGGGACGGTCGAACGCGACTGCCGCGAGCGGCGCAAACAGCGACCACAGGATCACCCCGCTGGCCTCGCGGAGGCCACCGAGCATGACGGTCCCGAGCGCGGGCGCGACGAGAATCAGCAACTGCTGCGCTGTTCGGAAGAACGCGAAGTTCCTGGTCCGCGCGAAGACGACGAGGCTGATCGCCGATCCGGTGACGTAGGCCCACGGCGTGAGCGCGACCCCGTGCTCACCCACGACCCAGTACAGGCAGCCCCAGAGGAACCCGAACGGCAGGATGACGAGCGCCAAGCCGACGAGCAGGCGCTTGCGGAAGCGCTCGTCGGCCGTGTCGCGCGGATCGGCTCCGATGGAGAGCACGTGATCTAGAAGCTGAGCAGTCATGACCGGCGAGCGTAGACCACGCCCGAACCTCGACCACACCGCCCGAGGGTAGCTACGCAACTGAAAGGAGCGGCCGCGCCCTCAGCGGAGTGACGCGAAGAACTGGCGAATGTCGTCCGCGAGCAGGTCCGGCGCGTCGTGGGCCGCCCAGTGGCTCCCGCGGTCGAAGGTGTTCCAGGACACGATGTTCGCGTGGTCGCGCTCGGCGAATCTTCGCACCGTCTTCATGTCGTAGGCGAAGCTCGCCAACCCGATCGGCACCGACGTCGGCTCCGTCGGCCAAGCGGCGTGATGGTTCTCGTAGTAGAACCGCGCGGACGACGCAGCGGTGTTGGTGAACCAGTAGATCGACGCGATCGTGAGCAGCACATCCGGGTCGACGGCGTCGCCGAGCAGCTGTCCGATCCAGGCGAGCTGTCCGGCGGGTGAGTCCGCCAGCGCGTGTGCGAGCGTCTGCGGCTGCGCCCGCTGCGAGCTGTCGTGGATGGCGCGCTCCATGAAGCTCCCGGCGAACTGGAGATACTCGAGCTCCTCGGGGCTGATCCCCTCCAGCTCGGCCGGGTCTCCGGTGGGGAAGGAGAAGATCTGGGTGACGTGCACGCCGACGACGTGCGGCGTGTCGACCCGGCCTACGAGCGGCGAGACGATCGCGCCTGCATCGTTTCCGTGGACGCCGTACCGCTCGTATCCCAGCCGGCCCATGAGCTCGGCCCAGGCTCGGGCGGTTCGCATCGCGTCCCAGCCCCGCTCCGTGGTGTGACCCGAGAAGCCGAAGCCGGGCAGGTCCGGGATCACCAGATGGAAGGCGTCCGTCAACCTGCCGATCAGGTCCCAGTACTCGACGAACGTGTTCGGCCAGCCGTGCGCAAGCAGCAGGGGCGTCGCGTCGGCGTTCGCCGAACGGACGTGCACGAAGTGGACGTTCTGACCGTCGATCACGGTCGTGAAGTGCGGGTGTCGGTTGAGCTCCGATTCCCACTCGCGCCAGTCGTAGTCGCTGCGCCAGCGCTCGACCAGCGGTTGCACGTAGGCGAGTGGGACGCCGTAGCTCCAATTGGGCGGAAAGGGGCCCGAGGGCGGGATCGCCTCGAGCTCCGACGACGGCAGCTCGTTTGCCCAGCGCGCGCGACCCAGCCGATCGAGCAGATCGTCGACGTCGGTCTGGGGGATGTCGATGACGAACGGATGAAAGTCGGTGTCGGTCATGCGCGGACCGTATCCCCTAATGCGGTCTATTCCTGGCCGCATTGTCTGCGACACTCGGCGGCGTGCTGGAGACGTCGGCGCGCCTCTTGAAGCTGCTCTCGTTGTTGGAGTCGCGGGGGACCTGGACGGGCCCCGAGCTGGCCGAGCGGCTCGACGTCGGCGTCCGGACGGTTCGTCGCGACGTCGACCGTCTGCGGCGGCTCGGTTATCCCGTGCACGCGGCCCCGGGCGTGGCGGGCGGGTACCGGCTGGGCACGGGCGCCGAGCTGCCGCCGCTACTTCTCGACGACGAGGAGGCTGTCGCCGTCGCGGTGGCTCTTCGGACGGCCGCCGGCGGCACGGTGTCAGGGATCGAGGAGACTGCGATTCGCGCGCTGACGAAGCTGGAGAAGCTGCTGCCCTCGCGGCTGCGCCGCCGTGTCAACGCGGTCCAGACCTACACCGTGGCCATGACTGGCCCGGCGGACGCGGTGGCTCCCGACGTTCTCGCGCTCATCGCGGCGGCGTGCCGCGACCATGAGCGGCTCCGGTTTCGCTACCGCAGCCATCACGGCGTTGAGAGCAGGCGCACCGTCGAGCCGCACCGCCTCGTGCATCTCGGTCGGCGCTGGTACCTCGTCGCCTGGGACGTCGATGGGCAAGCCTGGCGCACGCTGCGCGTCGACCGCATGGCGGAGGGGATCGGCACCGACCGGCGTTTCACGCCTCGCAAGCCGCCCGCCAGCGACATCGGCGCCTATGTCGCCGACGCCGTCTCCGTCGCGCGCGACCGGTACCAGGCCCGCATCGTGCTTCACGCGCCCCTGGAGACGCTGAGGTCTCGAGTCCCGCCCACGTACGGGACCCTCGAAGCGATCAACGAGCGCACCTCTCTGCTGCGCACCGGCGCCGACTGGCTCGGTGGGCTGGCCGTTTACATCGCCGTGATCGGCGTCGACTTCGAGGTGCTCGAGCCCCCCGAGCTCGTCGAAGAGGTGCGGGTGCTCGCGGATCGCTTCGCGAGGGCTTACCGGAAACGCTTGCGATAGCGTCGTGGCGGTGACGGTCACCGCCGAGGCTGCGCGGCGCTTCCTCGTCGCCCGCCACTTCCTCGCGCCCGCGCGCTCCCTCGCGGGAGGGCCTGACGCGGTCCTCGATGTGTTCCGCAGGCTCGGGTCGATCCAGTTCGACCCGCTCGCGGTCGCCGGCCGGAACCACGACCTCGTGCTGCACGCGCGTGTCGCCGACTACGACCCCGCCTGGTGTGGCGCGCTCTTCGAGCGTCGCGAGATCTTCGAGGCGTTCAACAAGGGGCTCTCGCTCGTCCCGGCGAGCGAGTTCCCGTGGTTCCGCGGAATCGCGAGCCGGAGCCCGCAGCAGATTCTCGCCGAGAACGCCGAGGTGGCCGAACGCGTGCTCGACCGGATCCGCGCGGAAGGTCCGCTGTCCGCGCTCGACTTCGAGGCCGAGCGCGGACCGACGAAGGACTGGTTCGGGATGCCAATGAACGCCGTGCGCGCGGTGCTCGAGGCGCACACCTTCACGGGCGCGCTCGGCCTCGCGCGCCGGGACGGCAACCGCCGCTACTACGACCTCCTCGAACGGCTACTTCCGGCCGACCTGCTCGCGCGCGACGTCCCGCTGCGGGAGCAGCTCCGCTACAAGCTCCTGTCGCGGTATCGAGCCCACGGCCTGCTCGGCGTCAGCGCCGGGGACACCTTCGGCCATCTCGGCCCCGCGAAACCGGACCCGCGGCGGCCGGACCTGCCGGGGCGAGACGCGATGCGCGAGGAGCTCGTCGCGCTCGGCGACCTCGTTCCCGTCGAGGTCGAGGGCCTGCGCGGCAAGCGCTTCGTGGTTCGGGAGGACGTTGCGCTGCTGGAAGCGCCGCCGGAGCCGCCGCCCTCCGTCGCGTTCCTTCCCCCGTTCGACGCATTGATCTGGGACCGCCGCCTCCTCGGGAGCCTGTTCGGCTTCGACTATGTGTGGGAGCTCTTCCTGCCGCCCGCCAAGCGCCGCTGGGGTTGGTATGTCCTGCCGATCACGTTCGGCGACCGTTTCGTCGGCCGGATCGAGCCGCGGATCGAGCGGGCCGACGCCCGCGTGGACGTGCTCGACGTCTGGTGGGAGGACGGCTTCGCGCCGCGCCGCGCCCAGGGGTTCGTGGACGCGATGCGCGACGCGCTCCGTGCGTACCTGCGCTTCGCAGGCGCGAGCCGCCTTCAGTGGGCATCGCACCTCGCGTCCGAGAAGCGGCTCTTCCTCTCCCGTCCCTGAGGGGAAGTCAGTTGTCCGACCCGGAGCGCGGCGTAGGCTGCGCGCGTGGCGGCTTCTCTCGCCCTGGTCGCGGCGTTCCTCTTTGCTCTCGCGGCGGCACTGCAGCAGAAGGGCTCGCTCGATCTGCCCACGATCTCGCTCGCGCAGCCGTCCTCGCTCCTCCGCTTGGCTGGACAGACGACGTGGCTCGTCGGAACGCTCGCGCTGCTGGTCGGCTACGTGTTTCAGGCGGCGGCGCTCGATCGCGGCCGCCTGGCGATCATCCAGCCGCTCCTCGTCACGACGGTCGTCTTCGCGTTGCCGCTCGGCTACTTCCTCACGCGCCAGCACGTGGGGCGACGCGAGATCGTGGGAGCTGCCGTGATCGTGCTCGGCCTCGGCCTCTTCGCGTACTTCGGCGATCCTGCGGGCGGCAAC
>DASTHD010000068.1:0-4395 GCA_035605555.1 Gaiellaceae bacterium | reverse complement strand
GGACGCGCCCAGGATCGCCTGGTCGAGCGCGGCCAGGTCCTGCTCGGTCGCGACCTGGCTCGAGCGGATGTACGTGAAGACGTTGATCGCCGTGAACGTCAGCAGCGCGATGATCCCGACGCCGACCGCGAGCCCGTCGATTCCGTCCGTGAGGTTGGCGCCGTTGGCGGCGCCGGCAAGGATCAGGAACAGGAGCAGGTAGAAGGCGAACGCGAGCTGGACGCGCCAGTCGAGGACCGGCACGTAGACAGCGGTGTCGAAGTTGAGATCGTGGACGACGAGGCCGACCGCCAGGCTGATCCCGGCTAGCAGCAGGAGCTTGTAGCGCCCCGACAGGCCGAGCGAGCGCCGGTGATGGACCTTGATGTAGTCGTCGACGAAGCCGATCGCGGCGCAGGCCATCGTGACGCCGTAGACGGTCAGCCCCTCAGCCGTCCAATGGCTCAGAGCCAGGAACGGCACGGTCATCGATACGACGATCATCAGTCCGCCGGCCGTCGGCGTTCCCTGCTTGACGGCATGGCCCGCCGGCCCTTCCTCGCGGATCATCTGGCCGAACTCGTGCCGGCGCAGGAACTCGATGAACTTCGGTCCCGCGAGAATCGAGATGATCATGGCGAGAAGGCCCGCCGCCAGGACTCGTTCCATTAGTTCTGCAAGTTCTGCGCGACCCGCTCGAGGCCTACGGCGCGGGATCCCTTGACGAGTACCACATCGCCTGGTTCGAGCAGCTCGCCTAGGAGCTTCGCCGCCTTCTCGGCATCGGGCACCCAGTGCGTCGGCTCGTAGTCGCGCGCCAACTCCCCGACGCCGACGACGGCGTCGAGGTCGGCCGTCAGTCCGCCGATCTCGCGGTGGTAGCGCGGCCCTTCCGGGCCGAGCTCGGCCATCCCGCCCAGAACAGCGATCCGGCGACCGCCGTTCCGCCGCGCCGCGAGCTCTCGGAGCGCCGCGGCCATCGACGTGGGGTTCGCGTTCCAGCAGTCGTTGATGAGCACGCCTCCTCCGGGCAGCGGAAGCTCCTCGCCGCGAAGACTCGATAGACGAATTGCTTGCGCCCCCTCCTGCACCCGCTCGACCGGGAGCCCGAGCGCCGTGTAGGCGGCCAGCGCCGTCACGGTGTTCTCCGCCTGGTGGCGGGCCTGGAAGGGCACGTCGAGCTCGACCTTCTCACCACCGATGTCGGCTGCGAGCCGGCCGCCCTCGAAGGAGAGCAGGCGGACGTCCTCGCCGACGCGCAGGAGCTCCAGGTCCGCTCGTAGGTACGGCTCGAGCTCGGGCACGCCGGCCGGAACGACGGCCTTCGACCCGCGCGGCAGCGCTTGAAGCAGCTCGGCCTTCGCACGGGCAACTCCCTCGACGGATTCCACGAACTCGAGGTGGACGGGGCCGATCGCTGTGATCACGCCGAGCGTCGGCCGTGCGATGGCGCACAGCGCCGCGATCTGGCCGAAGCCTCGCATCGCCAGCTCCGCGATGACGAGCTCCGTGTCAGGCTCAAGCCCGCACAGCGTCAAGGGGACGCCAAGCTCGGCGTTATAGCTCGCCTCGGCCGCGATCGTCCGACGCTGGGGGGACGCGAGCGCAGCGAGGATGTCCTTCGTCGACGTCTTGCCAGTCGACCCGGTGATTCCGACGATCTCCGCCTGGGTCTGATCGCGGACGGCGCGCCCGAGCGACGCCATCGCGGCGAAGTCGTCGTCTGGGACGAGCGTCGCGGCGGCTCCCATCGCCCGCGCCTCGTCGACATAGTCGATTCCACCGCGGATCGCGACGAAGAGATCGCCTGGCTCGACCCGCCGCGAGTCGATCTTGACGCCGGTGACCTCGTCGGCCCAGGCCTCGACGCGGCCGAGCGGCCTGACCTGCTCGATCGAGAGCGGGATCACGCCGGCGCCCTCAGCCGCCGCAGCGCGTCGCGCGCAACCTGCCGGTCGTCGAAAGGAACCTTGCGGTCAGCGAACTCCTGCCCCTGCTCGTGGCCCTTTCCGGCTATGACCACGACGTCCTCGGCCCTCGCGAGGCCGATCGCCTTCTCGATCGCGGCGCGCCGGTCGGGCTCGACGTCGACGTCCTTCCCGACGCCGGCCAGGATCTCCTCGATGATCGCCAGCGGATCCTCGCTGCGCGGATTGTCCGAGGTCACGATCGGCACGTCGGCGAGCTCGCCTGCGACCCGCCCCATCTGCGGGCGCTTGCCTCGATCCCGGTCGCCGCCGCAACCGAAGACGCAGATGACGCGTCCGCCGGAGAGGTCTCTAGCGGTTCGCAGGACGTTCTCGAGCGAATCGGGAGTGTGCGCGTAGTCGACGATCACGGCAAAGGGCTGCCCTTCGTCGATCGACTCGAAGCGGCCCGGGACGCCCGGCAGCCGCTCGATCCCCTCCTGCACCGCCTCCTCGGGGACGCCCAGGAGCTGCGAGACCGCCACCGCGGCGAGGACGTTCTCGACGTTGAACCGGCCCCGGAGCCGCGTAGCGAAGGCGTGCTCGCGGATGTCGGCGTCGTCGGTCAGTCCGTAGGTGAGGAGGGGCGCGCGGTCGAGACGCCGGAGCTCGTCCGCAAGGCGCCTGCCCCACTCGTCGCCGATGTTGACGGCGGCCGCCGGGGCCGGCTCCGCATCGGCGAAGAGCCGCCGCTTGGCCTCGTAGTAGCGGTCCATCGAGCCGTGGAAGTCGAGGTGATCCTGCGTCAGGTTCGTGAAGGCGAGCGCCTTGAAGCGCACCCGGTCGAGCCGCCCGAGCTCGGAGCCGTGCGAAGTCGCCTCCATGGCGCAGCTTCTGTCTCCGGCGTCGAGCATCGCCCGAAAGGTTCGCTGGAGGTCGATCGCCTCCGGCGTCGTCCGAACCGCGGGGCGAACCTCGCCGCCGACGCGCGACTCGATCGTCCCGATCAGGCCCGGCCTCATTGCCGCCGCCGCGAAGACCGAGTGGAGCAGGAACGTCGTCGTCGTCTTGCCGTTCGTGCCCGTGACGCCGGCGAGAAGGAGCTCCTCCGTCGGGCGCTCGAAGAACTCGTCGGCTGCGGCGGCCATGGCCGCACGGCTCGACTCGACAATGAGCTGCGGCACCTGCTGCTCGAGCGGACGCTCGACGACCAGCGCGGCGGCCCCGCGCTCTACCGCGTCCTGCGCAAAGTCGTGGCCGTCGGCCCGTGCCCCCGGAACGCAGAAGAAGAGCGCTCCAGGCTGGACCGACCCCGTGTCGTAGGCGAGGTCAGTAACGTCGGTTGGAGCGCCTCCGCGGACCTCCAGAGGCCCGAGCGCGGTGATGAGCCGCTCGAGATCCATCGGTCGCCACGAGATTAGCGAGGGAGGGCGTCCGGAGGGATCTCCAGGTACTGAAGCGCGAACTTCGCAATCTCCTGGAAGGCCGGCGCAGCGACGACGCCGCCCCAGATCGCGCCGTGCGGCTCGTCCACCGTCACGAGGATGACGAGCCGCGGATTACTGGCCGGAACGACCCCGACGAAGGAGGCCACGTACCGGCTGGTCGAATAGCCGCCGCGCGGGTCCGGCTTGGCCGCCGTTCCGGTCTTCCCCGCGACCTGATAGCCGTCGACCTCGGCCTCGATCCCGGTGCCCTCGATGACCACGTCCCGCAGCATCGCCATCAGCTGATCCGCGACGTGCCTCGAGATGATCCGGTGGCGGTGCGGCCCCTTGCCCATGGGCCCGCCCATGACGAGCCGTGGACGAACCCAGACACCGCCGTTCGCCACAGCCGCGTAAGCCGCCGCCATTTGCACCGGAGTGATCGCGATCCCGTGCCCGATCGGGAGTGTTCCGATCGTCGAGCCTGACCAGTAGCTGGGAAGGATCCCTGGCGTCTCGCCCGGGAAGTCGATCCCGGTCTTGCGCCCGAATCCGAAGCGCGAGATCCAGGATTCGAGGCCCTCTCGGCCGAGCATCTCGGCGAGCGTGACCGTCCCGACGTTGGACGAGTTCGAGAGGATCTGCGCGACGGTCATTCGCTCCGTGTCCGTCCGGTGCGCCTCGTGGATCACGCGGTCTGCGACCTGGATGCTCGGAGCGAGCGTGAACTGGGTGGAGGGGCTGACGAGGCCCTGGGAGAGCGCGCCCGCGACGGTGACGACCTTGAGCGTCGAGCCGGGCTCGTAGGTGTCGGTGACGGCCCGGTTGCGCTGAGTATCGCGGTCCGTTTGCGGAAACCGGTTCGCGTCGAAGCTCGGCTCCACCGCCATTGCGAGCACCTGTCCGTTCCTCGGATTCATCACGACGGCCGTCGCGGCCTTCGCGCCCCAGCGGCGCATTGCCTTCCCCAGCACCGACTGCGCGTTCGCCTGCAGCGTGTTGTCGATGGTGAGCCTGATGTCCCTGCCCTCGACCGGGGACTGCGACCTGATCACGTCCAGCGTCCGACCGAACGGGTCTCG
>DASTHD010000065.1:0-5829 GCA_035605555.1 Gaiellaceae bacterium | reverse complement strand
CTGCCGCGCGGCGAGATCGACCTCGACGCGCTCGAGGCGTTCCTCGCCTTCAACTCGATCCCGGGTCCGTACTCGATCTTCCGCGAGGTCAAGAAGCTCCCTCCGGGGCACCTGCTCGTCTGGGAGGACGGCGAGGCACGTGTGTCCCGCTTCGCCCGGCCTGCGCCCGTGCCGGCCTCGGAGGTTCGCCGCGAGGACGAGGACGAGCTCGCCGAAGAGCTGCGCGCGCGGCTGCGCGACTCCGTCCGCGCGCACCTGATCGCCGACGTGCCAGTGGGGGTGCTCCTCTCGGGCGGCGTCGACTCGTCCGCGCTCGTCGCGCTGGCGGCACAGGAGAGCTCCGAGCCGGTCCACACCTTCTCGATCGGCTTCGAGGAGCGGTCGTTCGACGAGCTCGACGACGCCCGCGCCGTCGCGCAGCTGTACGGAACGCGGCACGAGGAGCTCGTTCTGCGGCCGGACGCCGCCCTGCTCCTGCCCGCCCTCGCCGACGCCTTCGACGAGCCGTTCGCCGATTCGTCCGCGCTGCCGACCTACCTCGTCTCCCAGCTGGCCGCCCGGCATGTCAAGGTCGCGCTCTCCGGCGAGGGCGGCGACGAGCTGTTCGGCGGCTACTACACCTACGCCGCCGACCTGCTCGCGCTGCGCGTCGGGCGGCTGGCGCCCCTGGCCCGGCCGCTCGTCGAGCGCCTGCCGAGCTCGAGCCGGAGGACGAGCTTCGATTACAAGGCAAAGCGCTTCGTCCGCGCAGCCGGCCTGCCGCCGCTCGAGCGCCACCACGCGTGGAAGGAGATCTTCTCGCCGGATGCGCGCGCCGAGCTCCTGGGGTCAGACCCCTTGAGCGGGTCACGCTTAGATCCCGTTGACCTGCTGCGAACGCGCTTTGCGGAGACGGAGGGCGCCGAGCCGCTCGCGCGGCTTCAGGACGTCGACCTCGGCACCTACCTCGTTGACGACCTGCTCGTGAAGACCGATCGCGCGTCGATGGCGCACTCGCTCGAGGCCCGCGTCCCCTATCTCGACCCGCTCGTCGCCGGTCTCGCCCAGGCGCTCCCGACGCAACTGAAGGTCAGCGGCCTGCGGAAGAAGCGGCTGCTTCGCAAGGCCGCCGCACCGCTCCTGCCCCGGCGGATTGTCTACGGACGCAAGCGCGGCTTCTCGATTCCGGCCGCGGCCTGGCTCCGCGGCGAGCTCGAGCCATTCGCGCGCGACGTTCTCTCGCCCGAGACGCTGCAACGGCAGGCGTTCTTCGAGCCCACTTCGGTGACGCGACTGCTCGACCGGCATGTCGCGGGCAGGGAGGACCTGTCGCGGCAACTCTGGGGCCTGCTCGCCTTCACGCTCTGGTACGAGCGCCACGTGGAGCGGACGCCCGGCGCGCTCGCAGAGCCCCGTCTCGCGCAAGCCGTCGCTTGAGGGTTTGCTCTCACGTTCCTGGGTCGTCGCTCGCAAAGGAGGCGAGCGAGCAGCGCGCAGGACAGTGCATAGAGGCACGGACAAGCGCTGCTCGCGAAGAATCCTGCGGCGAGCGGCGGCAGGCTACGCCGGAGCCCGGCTCCGCCGGGCGTGAGGCGTAGCCGGCCAGGGACGTGAGAGTCTGGATCGACATCACGGCGCCGGCGCATGTGCTGGTGTTCCGGCCGCTCATTCGGATCCTGCGCGAGCGCGGGGACGAGGTCGAGGTCACCGCCCGGAGCTACGCACAGACGCTCGAGCTGCTCGAGCTGCACGGGATCGACGCCGAGGTCTTCGGTCGCCACGGCGGCCGCTCGAGGCTCGGCAAGGCTCGGGCGCTGACCTCCCGGCTCGGCGCGCTTCGGCACTGGGCCAAAGGCCGCAGGTTCGATCGGGCGCTAGCCCACGGCTCGCACGAGCTGACTATCACCGCCCGCCGCCTCGGGATCCCGAGCTCGACGACGTTCGACTATGAGTTCGCGTGGCTCCAACACCAGCTCGGCCTGCGCGCCGCGACTCACGTGGTCGTCCCGGACGCGATCCCACCCGACCGGCTGACGCGCTATGGAGTGCGGCCGCCGAAACTGAGGCAGTACGAAGGCCTAAAGGAGGAGTACTACCTCGCCGACTTCGAGCCTGACCGCTCTGCGGCCGCAGCGCTTTCGCTCGACGCCGACCGCACGCTTGTCGTCGTGCGGACACCGCCTGACGTCTCGCTCTACCACCGCCGCTCGAATCCGCTCTTCCCGCAGGTCCTCGAGCATCTTGGGCGCCAGGAGGACCTCGACGCTGTCGTACTCCCGCGGACGAAGGAGCAGGGCGAGTACGTCCGCTCGCTCGGACTACCGGCGGTGGTAGTTCCCGAGCATGCGGTCGACGCCCAGAGCCTGATCGCGCTTAGTGACCTGGTCGTTTCCGCCGGTGGGACGATGAACCGGGAGGCGGCGGCACTCGGCGTCCCCGTCTACACGACGTTCGGCGGGCCGCTAGGGGGTGTCGACGAGGAGCTGATCCGTCAGGGACGCCTGGTGCCGATCACCGACCCGCGTGCGCTCATCGTCGAAAAGCGGGGGTCAGCCCAGCGGACGCGAGTCCGGCGCGATCCCGCGAAGCTCCTCGACCTGCTGCTCGCGCCCTAGGCGCACCGGCGCCTTCACGATCCTCGAAAGCCGAGAGACGACCTCGAGCGTTTCACCGTCCCAGACGAGCCGCTCGAGGTCGGTCAGCTCCTCCTCGAGCCACGCCGCGTCGATCGGCACCCGCCGGGCGCGCTGGATCTTCGGGTGGCCGGTCTCGACCACCTCCTCGTCCTCGCCCCAGAGCTCCTCGTGGAGCTTCTCGCCCGCGCGGACGCCAATGAACTCGAACGGAATCTCCCGCTCGGGCTCCTTGCCGGAGAGGCGGATCATGTCGCGCGCAAGGTCGAGGATCCCGACCGGCTCGCCCATGTCGAGCACGAAGATCTCGCCGGCGCCGCCGATCGCTCCCGCCTGGACGACGAGTGACGAGGCCTCTGGAATGGTCATGAAGAAGCGCGTCATCTCCGGGTGGGTGATCGTCACCGGCCCGCCCTTCTCGATCTGGCGCTTGAAGATCGTGATCACGCTGCCGGCCGAGCCGAGGACATTGCCGAAGCGAACCGCCACGAACCGGGTGGGCACGTCCGAGCGGCTTCCGTAGGCCTCGACGATCCACTCGCAGAGCGTCTTGCACTGACCGTAGACCGCCTTCGGATTGAGTGCTTTGTCCGTGGAGATGAGCACGAAGCGCTCGGCGTGGAACTCGACGGCCGTGTCGGCGACGACCTTGGTCGCGAGCACGTTGTTCCGCACCGACTCCAAGGGGTTTGCCTCCATCAGCGGCACGTGCTTGTAGGCGGCGGAGTGGAAGACGACACCGGGGCGGTAGCGCTCGAAGATGCTCCGCATACGGGCGCGGTTGGCCACGTCGGCGAGCACCGGGATGCTCGCGGTGAAATCGCGCTCGTCGACCAGCTCTCGCTCGATCTCGAACAACGGTGTCTCTGCCTGGTCGACCAGCACGAGCCGGGCGGGGCGGGCGCGAGCGATCTGGCGGCAGAGCTCCGAGCCGATCGAGCCGCCGGCGCCGGTGACCAGGACGGTCTGGCCTTGGAGGTACTCCGAGATCGCGTCGAGATCGACCTAGACCGGCTCGCGGCCGAGGACGTCCTCCACTTGCACCGGCCGGATCCGTCCCGCGAGGTTCTCCTCGTCGGCGATCAGCTCGTAGAGGCCCGGCAGGGTCTTGACGGGGATTCCCTCGCGGCGGGCGACCTCGACGACCTTCTGGCGATCCTCACCGGACGCGGACGGAATCGCGATCAGAAGCTCGTCCGGACGGTTGTCGCGCAGGACGTGCGGGAGCTCCTTGGTCGTCCCGAGCACGCGGACGCCGTGCACACGTAGGTTCTTCTTTCGCGGGTCGTCGTCCACGAGGCCGATCGGCGTGTAGCCGAGCTGCCGCGACCGCTGCATCTCCCGGATGACGAGCTGGCCGGCGTCGCCGGCGCCGACGACGATGACCTCCTTCCCGCGCGCGACGAGGCTCGACGCGCCCGGTCGCTCGAAGATCGTGCGGGCGGCGAGGCGGGTGCCGGCGACGAGGCCGAGCAGGAGCACGAAGTCGATCAGGACGACGCCCCGCGGCAGCCGGCGCTCGAACGGATCGGCGAAGTAGACGGCCAGGGCCGCGAGCGCCGACGCCACCAGGACACCGAGTGCGGCGCGCCACATGTCTTTCGTGGAGACGTAGCGCCACCAGCGGTTGTAGAAGCCGAGCGCGACGAAGACGGCGAGCTTGATCGCCACAACGAGCGCGATCGTCACCGGCAGCCCGTCGGCGAACGTCGGCGGCACGTTGAAGTCGAAGCGGAGCTGGAAGGCGAAGAACCAGGCGGCGGCGATCAGAGCCGCATCCGCCACCAGCTGCCACAACCGATGGCGATTCACAGGGATGCTCATCCGACCCCCACCCCCACGGCGGAGCGCACGGTTTCGACCACGCGCTCCTGCACCTCGACCGGGATGCCCGGCCAGAGCGGCACGGAGAAGTTCTCCCGCCCGGCCCGCTCGGTCTCGGGCAGGGACCCGGGCTTCCAGCCGAGGAAGCGCAGGGCCGGCTGCAGATGCAGTGGCGTCGCGTAGTACACAGCCGAGGCGATACCGGCTTCGCTCAACGCCTCCCGAATCCTGTCTCGCTCCGGCGAGCGGCAAACGAACAGGTGGTAGACGTGGCCCGTCTCGTCCTCAGGGATCTGGACCAGCTCGCCGAGGCCGAGCTCGGCATAGCGGGCAGCCGCCTCACGCCGGCCGCGCGTCCACTCGTCGAGGTGGGTCAGGAAGACGCGAAGGAAGGCGGCCTGAAGCTCGTCGAGGCGCGAGTTGTAGCCCACGAACTGGAAGTCGGTCTTGTCGCGCGAACCGTGGAAGGCGAGCATCCTGATCCGCTCGCCCAGCTCTTCGTCGTTGGCGGCCACGAGGCCGCCGTCGCCAAGGCAGAAGAGGTTCTTGGTCGGGTAGAAGCTGAAGGTAGAGACGGGGGATGCTGCGATGCCTGCCGAACCGAACGCCTGGGCGGCGTCTTCGATCAGCGGCGGGCCGAGGCCGGCGAGGTTGCCGAGCGGCGCCGGCCGGCCGAACAGATGAACCGGCATGATCGCGCGGGTCCGGCCCGTGATCCGGCCGGCGACGTCCTCCTGGTCGAGGTTCAGGGTCACGGGGTCGATGTCCGCGAAGACCGGAGTCGCGCCGCGGCGCGCGATCGATTCCGCCGTTGCGTAGAAGGTGAAAGCGGGACAGATGACCTCGTCGCCGGGGCCGATCCCCATCGCGTCGAGGACGAGGACCAGCGCGTCGGTGCCGTTCGCGACGCCGATCGCCTGCTTGACGCCGAGATAGGCGGCCGCCTCCTCTTCGAAGGCCTGTACGTTCGGCCCGCGGATGAAGGTCGAGGAGTCGAGGACGGCCTCGAACCGCTCCCGCAGCTCCTCGATCAGCGGCGCGTACTGCGCCTTCACGTCAACGAGCGGGATCGTCGGCACGGCGGCCCAGTCTAGATGCCCGGCGATGACGGACAAGGGCCCCCACGACCAGGAGGACGATCGCCGCCACGACCACGTACTCGGCGTAGCGGAACTCGTGATGGAACTCCTCCCAGTTCGAGCCGAGCGCCCAGCCGATCCCCGCGAGCCCGAAACACCACACCGCCGAGCCGGGGATCGTGAGCACGGTGTAGCGCGTGAGCGGCATCTGCATGACGCCCGCCGGGATCGAGATGAACGACCGGATCACGGGCGTGACGCGGCTGATCAGCACGGCTAGGTCGCCGAAGCGCTCGAACCAGCTCTCGGCCCGG
>DASTHD010000017.1:0-19534 GCA_035605555.1 Gaiellaceae bacterium | reverse complement strand
AGCACGGCGTCCGGCTCCGGCGGAGGCGGGACCGGGATCGGGTTCCGGTGGTCGACGTTGTAGAGGAAGCGGACGGCCACGCCTCGGGCGGCCGCCTTGCGGACTGCGCCGCCGACGACGGCGGCCGTCTCGGGGATCAGGTGGAAGTCGTACTGCGCGACGTCCAGCGACTGCTCGGTGCCGTCGATGAACTCCGCGACTCGCATGGCGACGTCCAGCGGCTGCTGGCCGCCGTCGGTGAGCGTCTCGATCTCCAGCATCCCGGCATCTTCGTGGACGGGCGCAGCGAAGTAGGGTTCGACCGCCAGCAGGTGCTCGACCACGTCGTCATCGCCGTCTCCGATTGGGAGCGCTCGAACGCCTTCTACCGCGACGTGCTCGGCGCCGAGCTCGTCCTACGCCGCCCCGGTTTCGTCTACCGCTTCGGCGACCATCAGCTGAACGTCCACGGGCCGGGCGTCGAGCCGTATCCCGTCGCCGCCGATCCGGTGAGGCCCGGTAACAGCGACCTCTGCTTCGTCTGGGACGGGCCGATCGTGGACGCGGTCGAGCACCTCCGGCGGCATGCGGTCGAGATCGAGGAGGGCCCGGTCCCGCGGTCAGGAGCCCGAGGAGACGGGTCGAGCGTCTACTTCCGCGACCCCGACGGCAGCCTGCTCGAGCTCATCTCTTACGGGTGAGCCGGGCCTTCGTCGACAGACTCGCGCGCACGCGTATCGGCGCGACGTTCAACCAGTACGCGTCCTCGGAGCTCCGCCGCGACCGCCTCGCCGCCTACCTCGAGCGGCGGGCCCACGCGCCGTATTTGCTCGTCGGCGAGGCCGCCGGCTATCGCGGCGCGCGCGTCAGCGGGATCCCCTTCACCTCCGAGCGGCAGGTCTCGGGCACCGGGCCGGCGGAGGCGACTGCGACGATCGTCCAGCGAACGCTCGAAGAGCTCGGCCTGACCGAGGACGTGCTCCTGTGGAACGTCGTGCCGACGCATCCGCACCGTCCGGGGGAGCCCGAGTCGAACCGACAGCCGACCCGGGACGAAGTACGGGTGGCGATGCGTTTCCTCGGGGAGCTCCGGACCGGCCGGCGGCCGATCGCCGTCGGCCGCCTGGCCCACGCGGTGCTCGGCGGGTGCTACGTCCGCCATCCATCGCACGGCGGTTCTGCCGCCTTCCGTACGGGCCTCTTGCTATGCCTTAGCCGATGAACCGGTTGCTGATCGTGGCTGTCGCCCTCGTTCTCGCCGGTGGCCTCTTCATCTTCTTCCGTTCTCGCGACGAGGGCTCGAGCGCCACGACGACCACGACCGCGCCGACGACGACGGCGAACACGACCACCGGGGTGATCCCGCAGCCGCCCCAGCCTCCCCCCGCGCCGCAGCGGCAGCAGATCCGCATCGTCGTCCGCGGCGGGAAGCCGGTCGGCGGCGTGCAGGACGTCACGGTGCCGAAGAACGCGCCCGCCGTGATCGTGATCACCTCGGACGTCGCCGACGAGCTCCACCTGCACGGCTACAACCTGAAGCGCGAGCTCACTCCGGGGAAGACGGCGCGGCTGCCGTTCCGCGCGACGATCGAGGGGACGGTCGAGGCCGAGCTCGAGGACCGCGGCCTGCCGCTGGTACGCATCACGACGCAGTGAGCATCACGATCCCGCTCGCCCACGGGATCGGCGGCGTTCGCGATCCGATCATCCCGCTATGGCTCTTCTACTACGCGGCGTCACTGACGCTGATCCTGAGCTTCGTCGCGCTCGGGATCCTCTGGCGGAAGCCGCTGCTCGAGGGGCGTGACCGGGGCCGGCCGCTGTCGGCGCGCTGGCAGCGCTTCCTCCTCTGGACCGGGTGGCGCATCCTCTTCGGCGCCTTCTCGTTCGGGCTGCTCGTGCTCGTCTGGCTCTCGGCGCTCGTGGGCGTTCCCGACGCCGGGGCCAACCTCGCTCCGACCTTCGTCTGGGTGATCTTCTGGATCGGCCTCGTTCCGGTGGTTGTCGTCTTCGGGAACCTCTGGGCGCTCCTGAGCCCCTGGCGCGCCGCGGCCGACGCCGTCGCCTGGGTCTGGGAACGGCTCGGCCGGGACTGGCAGCCGGCGGCGGTCTATCCGGAACGGCTCGGCCGCTGGCCCGGAGCGCTGCTCCTGCTCGCCTTCGCCGCGCTCGAGCTCGCCTACCCGCGCTCCGCCGAGCCGCGGACGCTCGCGCTCGCGATCGTGATTTACAGCTGGATCACCTGGGCCGGGATGCTCCTCTTCGGCCGCCGGACCTGGCTCGAGAACGGCGAGGCGTTCAACATCTACTTCGGGCTGCTCGCGCTGCTGTCGCCGTTTGCGGTCCGCGAAAACGAGGAGGGACGTCGGGTCGTCGTCGTGCGCCCGCCGATCGCGGGCCTCGCGGCGCCGCAGACGGCGCCGGGGACGGTCGCGTTCGTCGCGGTGATGCTCGGCTCGGTCGCCTTCGACGGCTTCAGCCGGACGCGGTGGTGGCAGGACCGGCTCTACAACCTCGAGGCGCGCTACATCGTCGACTCCCCGAACAAGGCCGACCTGGTCGCCACGGGGTTCAACATCCTCGGCCTCGTCGTCACCGTCTGCATCATCGCCGGGCTCTTCCTGCTCGCGGTTCAGGCGGCCCGGCTCGTGGCGGGGACAAAGCGGGGCCTGGAGCAGGTGTTCGTGACGAGCCTGATCCCGATCGCGCTCGCGTATGCGATCGCGCACTACTTCACCCTGCTCGTGAACCAGGGCCAGTACGCGATCCCGCTCTTCTCGGACCCGTTCGGCAAGGGCTGGGACCTGATCGGAACCGACAACTTCACGCCGAAGCTCCTCAACTCCGCGAACGCGATCTGGTACGTGCAGGTCGGCGTCCTCGTCGGCGGCCACGTGATCGGCCTGATCCTGGCGCACGACCGCGCCGTTGCGATCTGGGGCTCGGCGCGCACGGCCGTGCGGACGCAGTACACGATGCTTGCGCTGATGGTGCTCTACACCTGCACCGGCCTGTGGCTGCTTTCCTCGAAGTGACCGTCCTCGCGCATGGCGGGACTGCTGGAGCGATCGTCGAGGCCTCGTTCGCCCTGCTGATCGTCGCGCTGGCGCTCGCCGTTTGGGTCGGGAGCAGGCGCGACGACGAGGGCGAGGACGGGAATTAGCTATCATCCGCCGCCGGCGGGCCGGGTGTCCGCCACTTCTTCGCAATGGCAAAGACCTGGAATGCAAAGCCAGGCGAGGTCGAGCGCCGCTGGTACCTCGTCGACGCGGACGGCAAGACACTGGGCCGTCTGGCGACGCGCATCGCCGACACGCTTCGCGGCAAGGACAAGCCCCAGTACACGCCACACGTCGACACGGGTGACTTCGTCGTCGTCGTCAACGCCGAGAAGATCGCGGTGACGGGCAACAAGCTGGACGACAAACGCTACTACCGCCATTCGGGCTACCCCGGCGGGATCCGCAGCCGCACGCTGCGCGACGAGCTCGAGCGCCGGCCGGCCGAGGTGATCCGGAAGGCGGTCAAGGGGATGATGCCCCGCTCGAAGCTCGGCCGAGCGCAGCTGACGAAGCTCAAGGTCTACGCGGGGCCCGAGCACCCGCACGAAGCGCAGTCGCCCGAGCCGCTCAGGTTGGAGGAACAGGCCTGATGGCGACCGCCGCGCAGTACCAGGGCACCGGCAAGCGCAAGACTTCGATCGCGCGCGTGATCCTCCGCCCCGGCGACGGGACAACCTGGATCAACGGCCGGACGATCGAGGACTACTTCCCGCGCTCGACCCACCGGACGACCGTGATGGCACCGCTGCGGGTTGCTGGCGCCGAGGGCACCTACGACCTGCGCGTGCGGGTTGAGGGTGGCGGGCCGACCGGCCAGGCCGGCGCGATTCGGCACGGCATTGCCAGGGCGCTCGTCGAGGCCGA
Organism: Gaiellaceae bacterium; assembly: GCA_035605555.1. Taxonomy (GTDB): domain Bacteria; phylum Actinomycetota; class Thermoleophilia; order Gaiellales; family Gaiellaceae; genus JACDAN01. Next base: position 15,629 of record DASTHD010000017.1, on the reverse strand, counting down.
TCCAGAGCTGCGGACGGTGCTCAAGCGTGAGGGCTTCCTCACGCGGGACGCCCGCAAGGTCGAACGCAAGAAGGCCGGCCTCCACAAGGCCCGCAAAGCGCCGCAGTTCTCCAAGCGCTGACCGAGCCGTACTCCGTCATCCGTCTGCACGACGTCGAGGCGGTACCGACCTTCGGCGAGCTCAAATGGAAGCCGCTGCGCAGGCCGTTGGGCGTGTCGGCGTTCGGGATCAACGCCTACTGGGCCGAGTCGGCCGGCGACGAGCTGATCGAGGCGCACGACGAGCTTGGGAGTGGGGCGGGGCGGCACGAGGAGGTCTATGTCGTCCTCGAAGGGGCCGCACGCTTCACGGTTGCCGGCGAGGAGTTCGACGCGCCTCCGGGGACGGTCGTCTTCGTACGGGATCCGGCAGCCCGCCGCGCCGCGGTCGCAACCCAGCCGAAGACGACGGCGCTGGTGATCGGCGGCAGCCCCGGTCGCGCATACGAGATCTCGCCCTGGGAGTGGGTCGCCGAGGCGATTCCGGCCTGGCGGGCCGGCGATTACGACGCCGCTCGCGAGATCATCGGACGCGGACTCCGCGAGCACCCCGACAACCCGAGCTTGCTGTACGACCTCGCCTGTCTCGAAGCCCTCGGCGGCGAGCCTGACGCAGCAGTCGACCGTCTGCGCCGTGCGCTCGAGCTGAGACCCGAGCTCGCCGAGGATGCGCTCGCGGACGAGGATTTCGCCTCGATCCGCGATCGGGGGGACTTCCCCGCTTAGGCTCCCGCGATGGCCAGGCGCTACTTCGGCACGGACGGGGTTCGCGGCGTCGTCGGCGACACGCTGACGCCGGAGTTGATCCAGCGTCTTGGTCGCGCCGCCGCCCTCTGGTCGGGCGGTCGCCGGGTCTTCATCGGCCGCGATACGCGGAAGTCCGGCCCGGCGCTCGAGCGGGCGTTCGCCGAGGGCGTCGCCTCGGTCGGCGGAAATGCAGTGCTCGGCGGCGTGCTGCCGACGCCCGCCGTGGCGCTGCTCGCGCTCGACCTCGGCGCGGTGATCTCGGCCTCGCACAACCCTCCGGAGTACAACGGCGTGAAGTTCTTCGACCGGGACGGGCAGAAGCTGACCGATGCGTCGGAGGAAGAGATCGAGGCGCTCCTCGAAGAGCCCCCGGGTGGTCTCGGTGTAGTCGACTACGTCGGCATCTCCGCAGTCAGCTACCTCGACCACGTCCTCGAGCGCTTCGGCACCGACCTCGCCGGTCTGCGGATCGCCGTCGATTGTGCGAACGGCGCCTACTCGGAAATCGCTCCTGATGCGTTCCGGCAGTTGGGAGCAGATGTGACTGCTCTCGGCGTTGACGCCGAGAGCGGATTGATCAACGTGGGCTGCGGCGCGACCGACCTCTCGCTGCTGCAGCGCCACGCCGGCTCGTACGACCTCGGCGTGGCCTTCGACGGCGACGGCGACCGCATGCTCGCCGTGGACGCGGAGGGGAACGCAGTCGACGGCGACCAGATCCTGGCGATCCTGGCGCTCCACCTGCAGGTCGACACCGTGGTGGTGACGGTGATGACGAACCTTGGCTTCCACCGGCTGATGGCCGAGCACGGCATCCGCGTGATCACGACGGACGTGGGGGACCGCTACGTCCTCGAGGCGCTGCGTCGCGAGGGGGCGATCCTGGGCGGCGAGCAGTCTGGCCACATCATCTGTCTCGAGGGCCACGTCACCGGCGACGGCCTGGCCGCGGCGCTCCTGCTCTGTCGCGCCCTCGACGGTCGATCACTCGCGGAGGCCGCCGCCGTGATGCCCCGATTCGCGCAGGTCAAGGACAACATCCCCGTCCGCGACCGCGACCTTCCAACCGCACTGCTCGAGGAGGTCGCCCGGATCAACGGTGAGCTCGACGGCGAGGCGCGAATCCTCGTTCGCCCGAGCGGAACCGAGCCGCTCGTCAGGGTCTTGGCAGAGGCCCAGGACGAGCTTGAAGCAGGACGGCTCTGTGGTACCATCTCGGCTCTCGTACGCCGAGAGCTCGGTTAGGCGACCTTCAACGCGGGAGGCTCGTCGGGGCCGGGCTTCTGTCGTTTTCGAGTGATTTCGACCGTCGCCGAAGGAGCCCAGTGGTGTGCGGAATCATCGGATACGTGGGGCCGAGAGCGGCAAAGCCGCTGCTCCTGACCGGCCTCGAGCGCCTCGAGTACCGGGGCTATGACTCGGCCGGCATCGCGCTCCTCGAGGACGACGGCCTGGACTACGTCCGCGCTGTCGGGAACCTCCAGTTCCTGAAGAACGCGGCGTCGACGAACGGGTCCGCCTCCAGCACCGGCCTCGGTCACACGCGCTGGGCCACGCACGGCGCCGTCACCGTCGGGAACGCGCACCCGCTCACGGGCTGCGAGGACGACCGCCTGGCGATCGTCCTCAACGGGATCATCGAGAACTACCGGGAGCTCCGGGCCCGGCTCCAGGAGGAGGGGCACGTCTTCAGCTCCGAGACGGACGCGGAGACTGTCGTCCACCTGATCGAGAGCGCCTACGAGGGCGATCTCGCCAAGGCCGTCGCGCAGATCGTCCCCGAGCTCGAAGGGCACTTCACCTTCGTCGTGATTCACCGCGATCACCCCGACCAGCTTGTCGGGGTCCGGAACCAGACACCGCTCGTCGTCGGGCTCGGCAAGGGCGAGAACTTCCTCGCCTCGAACGCCGCGGCGTTCCTCGCCGAGACGCGGCAAGTGCTCTTCCCCGACGACGGCGACGTCGTCTCGATCACCCCCGACGGCGTCAGCTTCAGCCGCTCCGACGGGAAGCCGGTGCACCACGAGCCGCTCGAGCTCGACTGGGACGACGAGAGCGCGGAGAAGGGGGGCTACGAGACCTTCATGCTCAAGGAGATCTACGAGCAGCCCGAGGCGATCGCGGAGACGATCGGCGACCGCACGCGCCACGGCACGCTCGTGCTCGAAGGGCTCGGGTTGGACGACCAGGCGCTCCGCGACCTGCGGCGGATCGTGATCCTCGCGTGCGGGACGGCCTACCACGCCGGGGTCGTCGGCCGGTACGTGCTCGAGGAGTGGGGACGGATCCCGGTGGAGCCGGACATCGCCTCGGAGTGGATCTACCGAAACCCCGTGATCGACGAGAAGACGCTCGTGATCGGGATCTCGCAGTCCGGCGAGACGCGTGACACCGTCGGCGCGATGCGCCTCGCGCGCGAGAAGGGCGCCCACACCGTCGCGATCACCAACATGATGGGCTCCCACATCACGAGAGAGGTCGACTCCTCGCTCTTCACGAGGTGCGGGCTCGAGGTGGGCGTCGCGGCCTCGAAGACGTTCACCGCGCAGGTCTCGCTCCTCTACCTGATCGGCCTCAAGCTCGCGGAGATCCGCCAGACGCTCCCGCCGGAGGAGATTTCCTACATCGTCGACCAGGTCTACACGCTGCCCGGCAAGATCGCCGCCTTCCTCGACGGCGACCACCCGATCGAGGAGATTGCCCAGCGCTTCTACGAGCACTCGTTCTTCCTCTACCTCGGCCGGCACATCGGGCTGCCGGTCGCGCTCGAGGGCGCGCTGAAGCTGAAGGAGATCTCGTACATCCCGACTGATGCTTACTCGGCGGGCGAGATGAAGCACGGGCCGATCGCGCTGCTCGACCAGGACACGCCGGTCGTCGTGGTGGCGACCAACCTGCACGTCTACGACAAGATCGTCTCGAACATCCACGAGACGAGGGCGCGCGGCGCGCACGTGATCGCGATCGCGACCGACGGGAACGAGGACATCCAGCATCACGCCGACGACGTGATCTACGTGCCGCGCACGCCGGCGTTCCTGCAGGCGGCGCTCGCCGTGGTGCCGCTGCAGCTCCTCGCCTACCGGATCGCACGCCTCCGCGGGCTGAACGTGGATCAGCCCCGGAATCTGGCGAAGACCGTCACGGTCGAATAACCCGTTCGAGGGACGCCCGGCGTCCCGGGCGGGCCGAAGGTGTGGTCGATGCCTGCGGCGACATCGGCTCGACACCTCCTGCTCGCGTGCTCGGTCGCGACGTTCCCGGCCGTGTTCGTCGCGTTCCTGCTCTACGAGCGGCCGGGCCTCGGCATCGCGCACTTCTTCTACCTCTCGATCGCGATCACGGCGATGGCGACGGGGCCGCGCATCGGCGCGGCGGCCGGGCTGGCGGCGACCGCGCTCTACGTCTCCGGCGTCGTCCTGAACTCGAGCATCCCGTCCACGGAGGTGCTGACCGGCAGCACCATGATCCGGTGCCTCACCTTCGTGAGCATCGGGGCGCTGATCGGCCTCTTCGCGAAGCGGAACCGGCTGATGGTGAACGAGCTTCGGATCCTCGCGGAGCGCGACGTCCTCACGGGCCTCCCCAATACCCGCGCCTTCGAGGCCGCGATCACGAAGCGGCTCGAGGCCGGCCGCCCGTTCGCGCTCCTGCTGGCCGACATGGACGCGCTCACGGAGCTGAACCAGGAAGCGGGGCCGTCCGCCGGGAACGAGGCGCTACGGCAGGTCGCGGACCGTCTCGAACGATCGCTCGGCGACGAGGATCAGATCGCCCGCGTCGGGAGCGACGAGTTCGCGGTGCTCGCCTCGACCGGGAGCCTCGACGACGCCTCCGAGCTCAGCGCCCGCCTCGAGTGGGTGCTCTCTTCGCAGGGGACGACAGCGACCTTCGGCTGGGCCGTGCACCCGCAGGAGGGCGAGAACGGGCTCGCGCTCTACCGCGCTGCGAGCGAGCGGCTCTACGCGCGCAAGGTGATGCGCGGCTATCTCCGGCCGAGGGTCCGGGCCGCCGGCCCCCGCGCGGTCTAACTCTCGTCGGGCTTCCGGCGTAGCTGCTTCGTCTCGCCGCGGCGGCGCTTCTGGGTGAGGCGACGCTCGCGTGACGCCGCCGTCGGTTTGGTCGGACGGCGCCGGCGCTCGACCTTGAGCGCCTCGCGCAGTGCGTCTGCCAGCCGCTCGATCGCAAGCTCGCGGTTCCGTGCCTGGCTCCGCTCGTCCTGGGCGACTGCCCGGAGCACCGGGCCTGCCTTGCGGATGACACGCGACTTCTGCGGCTTGGAGAGCGCCTCGGAAGCCTCAACGTCGAAGACCGCCTCGACCCGGGTCTCGGTCTTCTGGGCGTGCTGCCCGCCGGGGCCGCTCGACCGTGAGAAGCGCAGCTCGATCTCGGAAATCGGGATCGCCACCGCGCGAGTCACCTGAATAGACTCGCCGTCCATGGCGGCCATTCTGCTGGACATCGACGGTGTCCTTTACGTCTCCGGAGAGCCGATCCGCGGCGCTCCGGCGGCCGTGAGGCAGCTGCGGGAGAACGGCCACCGGCTGCGCTTCGTCACGAACAACACCACGCAGGCGCGCTCCCTGCTGGCGGGCAACCTGCGCGAGCTTGGCTTCGAGCTCGACGACGACGAGGTACAGACCACGGCACTCGCCGCCGCACGCGAGCTGGCGGGCAAGCGCGTGCTCGCGCTGACGATGGCGGCGGTGCTCGAGGACCTCGACGGCGTGCAGCTCGTCGGCGAGGACGCCGAAGCGGTGCTCGTCGGCGGCGCCGACGAGACCGAGGAGACGAACCGGGTCTTCTCCTACATGAACCTCGCGCGGGCGTTCCACGAGCTCGAGGGCGGCGCGGAGCTCTACTGCTTGCACCGGAACCGCTGGTGGCAGACCTCCCGCGGGCCGCTGCTCGACTCTGGCTGCTTCGTGGCCGGGCTCGAGTACGCCGCCGAGCTCGACGCCACGGTCGTGGGGAAGCCGAGCGCAGCCTACTTCGCCGCCGCGGTCGAAGCACTCGACGCCGATCCCGAGCTCACCTGGATGGTCGGCGACGACATCGACGCCGATGTGGCGGGTGCGCAGCGGTTCGGCCTTCGCACGGCGCTCGTGCGCACCGGGAAGTTCAGGCCCGACGAGGTCGAGCGGTCGGGGACGATGCCCGATGTGCTCCTCTCGTCCGTCGCCGACCTGCCCCGGTGGCTCGAGGAGCAGCTGTGACGCGGGTGGGGACGGACATGATCGAGATCGGCCGGATCCGCGAGGCGCTCGAGCGCTACTCGAGCTTCCGGGACCGCTGTTTCACGGAAAGCGAGCGGGCCTACTGCGACTCGCGGCCGAACCCGGCCCAGCACTACGCGGCCCGCTTCGCCGGGAAGGAGGCGGTCGGCAAGGCACTTGGCTTCGGCGTCGCCGTCCGCTTTGCCTGGCGCGACATCGAGATCTCGGGCCGCCCGAAGCCGTCCGTGCGACTCTCCGGCCGCGTCGAGGAGTGGTCGCGGCGGGTCGGCGCCGGCGCGATCGACCTCTCGATGTCGCACTCGCGGGAGCTCGCGAGCGCGGTCTGCGTGATCGACCCGGATGTTTGAGCCCCTCTACACGGCCGAGGAGATGCGGTCGGCGGAGGAGGGGCACGACGTCGAGGAACTGATGGCGCGGGCCGGTCGCGCGGTCGCCGACGAGATCCTCTCCCGCTTCCCGGCCGCGCGCTCGTTCGCGGCCGTCTGCGGCGGCGGGGCCAACGGCGGCGACGGCCGGATCGCCGCGGAGCTCCTGCGCACGAGCGGCTGGGAGGAGCGGCCGGTGGGCGACGCGGAGGTCGTGATCGACGCGCTCTTCGGCACCGGCTTCCGCGGGTCGCCGCGGGAAGACGCCGCGGCTCAGATCGACGCGATCAATGCGTCGGCGGCGCCTGTGGTCGCCGTGGACATCCCTTCCGGGGTCGACGCGTCCACAGGCGAGGTGCCCGGTGCGGCAGTCCGGGCGACACTCACGGTGACCTTCCACGGCCGGAAGGTCGGGCACGAGGTCGCTCCGGGTCGCTTCCATCGCGGCGACGTCGTCGTCGCGGACATCGGGCTCGAGCACTTCGGGACGCGCCACGCGCTCGCGACGCCCGCAGTCCTCGACCTGGTCCCGCGGCGGCGGCCGGGCGACACGAAGTACTCCGCGGGCTCGGTCCTCGTGGTCGGTGGCTCGCCTGGGATGACGGGCGCGGCCTGCCTGACCGCGGAAGCCGCGTTCCGGGCGGACGCCGGCTACGTGATCGTGGCCGCGCCGCGGGAGTCGCTGCCGGTGATCGAGGCACGACTGCTCGAGGCGGTGAAGAGACCGCTCGACGAGGTCTGGGAGGCGGTCGAGCGAGCGCGGGCACTCGCGGTCGGACCCGGTCTGGGACGGGATCAGGGCGAGCTCGTCCGGCGCCTCCTCGCCGAGACCGAGCTCCCGGCGGTCGTCGACGCGGACGCGCTCTTCGAGCTCGAGCCTGCTCCCCGGGCTGCAGGGACGGTGCTGACGCCGCACTCGGGCGAGCTCGGACGGCTGCTCGGCGAGGAGGCGTCGTGGGTCGACGCGCACCGGCTCCAGGCGCTCGAGCGTGCGGTCGAGCGGTTCGAGTGCGTGGTGCTGCTGAAGGGTGAGGGCACGCTCGTGGGCGCTCCGGGCGCGGGCGCCGTCGTCTGCGGAGGCTTCCGCACTCTCGCGACGGCCGGGACCGGAGACGTGCTCACGGGCGTCGTCGGCTCGTTCCTGGCCAAGGGAGTCGAGGCGCGGCTGGCGGCGATCGCGGCGTCGGTCGCCCACACCCAGGCGGCGGTGAGCGCGCCGCACAAGGCCGGGCTCGTGGCGTCCGACCTGCTGCCCATGCTGGCGCACGTCCTGGATGCATAGATCCGAGCTGACGATCGACCTCGGCGCGCTGCGCCGGAACGCGCGTCACCTGCGCGACGTGCTCGGCGAGACCGAGCTGTGGGCTGTCGTGAAGGCCGACGGCTACGGCCACGGCGCGATCGACGTCGCGGGCACCGTCGTCGCCGAAGGGGTCTCCGCGCTCTGCGTGGCGACGATGGCCGAGGCTCTGGAGCTGCGGCGCGAGTTTCCCGAGGCGCGGATCCTCGTGATGGGTCCGACCGCGGCGCGCGAGGTCGCGCTGGCCCGCGATGCGCACATCGAGCTCACCGTCGCCGACGACGAGGTTCCGGCCGGGCCGCGCGTCCACCTCAAGCTGGACACGGGCATGGGGCGGTGGGGCGCGGACTCGCTGTCGGAAGTGCCGCCGAACGTGGTCGGGCTGATGACGCACCTGGCCACGGCCGACTCCGACGTTGACTTCGCCCGGGAGCAGCTCCGGCGATTCGACGAGGCGACGCGGCCGTACTCCCACCTGACCCGGCACGCGGCGAACAGTGCCGCGGCGCTGCGGCTGCCCGAGTCGCGGCTGGACGCGGTCCGGTGCGGGATCGCCCTGTACGGGCTGTCGCCGTTCGGGGCCGATCCGGCCGAGGACGGGCTCGAGCCGGTGCTGCGGTGGGAGTCGCACCTCGCGCAGGTCAAGCGCCTCGCGGCCGGCGAGGGCACGGGCTACGGGCGCCGCTACATCGCCGAGGAGGAGACCTGGATCGGGATCGTTCCCATCGGCTACGCGGACGGGTTCCGCCGGGACCTCACCGGCACCAGGGTCGTCGTCGAGGGCGAGCGGCGTCGCGTGGTGGGGACGATTTCGATGGACGCCCTCGCGGTCGAGCTGACGGGTCGGCTGCCTGTGGGCACGCCGGTCACGCTGATCGGCGACGGCGTGCGCGCCGAGCACCACGCGGAGGTCGCCGGCACGATCAACTACGAGCTCGTCTGCAAGATCGACTCCCGGGCGGCGCGGGCGCGGAGGTCGGTGCTCGATGCTTGAGCGCGCACGCGAAGTGCTGGACGGCGAGGAGGCGTGGATCGTCGGAGGTGCGGTGCGCGACGCGCTGCTCGGCCGACCGCTGATCGACCTCGACATCGCGGCGCGCAACCCCGAGGCGGCAGCTCGTCGGTACGGCGGGCCGGTCTTCCCGCTGTCCGACCGGCACGGCGCGTGGCGCGTTGCCCTCGACGGCGGCCGCACTGTGGACTTCACGCCCCTTCGCAGGTCGATCGAGGACGACCTGGGCACACGCGACTTCACGATCAACGCGATCGCCGAGCCTCTGGCGGGCGGCCAGCGCGTCGACCCTTTCGGCGGCGAGGCGGATCTCGAGGCCGGCGTCCTCCGGGCCGTCGCCTCCGGCGTGTTCGAGGATGATCCGCTGCGTCTCCTGCGTGCGGTGCGGCTCGAGGACGAGCTCGGGTTCCGCCTCGAAGCGGAGACCGAGCGGCTGGTGCGCGAGCACGCCGGTCTCGTCGGCAGGCCCGCAGGCGAGCGGATCCTCGCGGAGCTCGTGCGGCTGAGCGACGCGGGCTACGAGCGACTCGACGAGCTCGAGCTGCTCGATCCGTTAGGGGGCTCGGTCGAGCGGCTGCAGGGGCTGGGGGCGACGACGCCGGAGCTTCGGCTGGTCGCAGTCTTCGGCGACGAGCTCCGGCGGTACCCGGTCTCCAACGATGTGAAGCGCTTCGCGTCTGCGCTCCTCCGCGCGAAGCCTCCGTCGGAGGTGACGCCTCGTTCCGTGTTCCGGTTCCGGCGGGCGACCGAGCCGTGGGCGCTCGAGGCGGCGGCCTTCGCGCGCGGCGGCGACGACCTGGCGCGCGCGATCGAGGACGCGCGGCGCCGCGACCCGGAGGAGCCTCTCCTGCGGGGGGACGAGCTCGGCCTGGAGCCGGGGCCGGAGATCGGCCGGCTGCTGGAGCTGGTCGAGGAGGAGCGGGCGGTCGGTGCGATCTCGACGCGCGAGGAGGCGCTCGACCTGGTCAGGCGCGAGGCAACGCAGCAGGAGGGCGGGCCGGCGGGCTCGGAATCGTGACGCTCGCGTCACGGACACGTGCACCGAACGCCGTTACGCTCGCAGTGGGGAGGAGGCCGGGTGAACCGGACCAAGACCACCTGGGTTTGAAGCCGGTCAGCCGCTTCGCTCCCGGCTTGCATGCCGCCCCAGCACTCGGCTGACGAGGCCCGGCGCGGCCGCCTGGATCAGCGCGGGCACGCGGTACCACCTCGGAACGAAGATCTCCCGCCGGTTCCGCTCGATCGCCTCTACGACGCGCCGCGCGACGTACTCCGGCTCCACCACCGTGCGCTCGAGCAGCCTGCTGCCGAGCGTGCCGCGCTGCGGGAAGCCCGGCGTCTCGACGAAGCCCGGATTCACCGTCAGCACGTGCACGCCCCGGGCCGGAAGGGTCGCCGCCAGCGCACGTGAGAACGCAAGCAGCGCGTGCTTCGTCGCCGCATACGGGCCCGGCGGCACTGCCACGGTGCCGGCCACCGACGCCATGTTGACGACGTGCGACGGCCGCGCGGCCTCGAGCGCCGGCATGAACGCCCTCAGACACCAGACTGCGCCGAGGAAGTTGGTGCGGACGAGCTCCTCCAGCCGATCGGGGTTCGCCTCGAGGAACCCGCGGCGCCCGCGCTGCTCGCCAAGCCTTCGGCCGGCGAATCCCGCGTTGTTGACGAGCAGCTTGACCGCCGGGTGTCGTTTCGTGATCAGCGCCGCGACCCGCTCGACCGCCTCGCGGTCGCCGACGTCGCAGACCTCGTACTCCCCGCCGACCTCCTCGGCCACCTGCCTGAGGCGCTCCTCGTTCCTGGCGATCAGGACGCAGTGCCAACCCTTCCGGGCCAGCTCCCTCGCGAGCGCGGCGCCGATTCCCGAGCTGCCGCCCGTGATGACGCCGACCGGGCCGGCTACCGGCACACGCGAACGACCCGCGCCGCCTCGGACGTACGCTTCCCGGCGCTGACGACGGCGCGCAGCCGGTGGAGCCCGCGCTTCGCCGACCGCGTGCGCCAGGTCATGGTGTAGAGACCGGCGACCCCGCTGCGCACGACCCGCAGACGCCGGTTGCCGTCGAAGAACCTGACGTTGCGGATGCCCGTCGTCGCGCTCGCGAGCACGAGCAGCGGCGTGCGCTTGGCGGTGCATTTCCTTGCCAGCGGCGTCAACCAGGTGATCTCGGGCCGGCGCGTTACGCGCAGCCGCAGCGCCGTCACCCGTGTATTCGGCATGACGTCGCCCCCGTAGCTGTTCGCGTTCTTCGTCTCCTGGTAGTCGGAGGCGAGGAAGTCGAAGCGCACGCGGCCGGCGCCCACTCTCGGCGCTGCGGCCGGCAGGGGGTAGATGGCGACGCCCGTGGCGCGGTCGAAGGCGACGGCGCCGATGAGTGCCTGGTTGTAGGACAGGACGAGCGAGTACGGATCCACGCCCGAGCCGCGGTCGAGCACCTGAGTCGCAATGGTGGGCCGTCCGGCGGCGACGCGACGCGTCAGGACACGGATCGTCGGTCGCTTGAGATCGTTGAGCCAGAAGCGCAGCCGCCACGTACCTGCGAGGCGGCGTCCGGTGAACGCGTCACGGCCCGAATCCACCGCGACGTAGTAAATGCCGGGCACGGCGAACTGCGCGCCGGCGGCCCCGATCGGTAGGCGGTAGTCGAGCATCAGGCCGTTGATGTTGACCGGCGTCCCGACGTAGCCCTGTACCGAGTTCTCGTCCTTCGCACCGAGGACGTAGGGGTTGATCTGCGCGCCGACCGATGCGCCCATGACGGAGACGCCGAAGTTGAGCGCCCGCTTCTTCAACCGGAGCTGGAAGACGCGCTCGGCGCCGTCCTCTAGCATCGGCGCGCCGACGCCGTAGTCCGGCGATTGCCCGAACGGTGCCGTCGGGAAGCGATAGGTCTGCGTCAGCGAGGCGCCGCGCCGCGTGGAGCCCTGCTGGATCCGCCGCAGCGTGCGCGCCCGCGCGGACGACAGCCCCGGCCGGATCGCGAAGACGGCGTACGGAACGCGCCGTGTCACTGCCCCGTTGCGTAGCACGAGGAAGCCCACGTTGTCGCCCGCGACCGCGTTGGCGGCGCCGCGCACCGTCACCGGCAGGTCGGCCGTGCCGCCCGGCCCGAGCGCGACGAGCGACGGAACCTCGATCGTCACGCCTGTCGTCGCCGACTGCGGCCGGAGCTCGACCATCCAGACACCGGCGCCGCCGCCGGCATCGCGAAGGCTGAGGAGCACCTGCTTCGAGACCTCAGTGCCGCCGAGGCGCAGATCGCCGAACGAGAGCGATTGGGGCTCGGTGAAGATCTTCGGGTCGTCGGCGGCGAGCACGTTCGCCATTCCGGCGCCCTCGAGCAGGACCGACGCCTCCTGGGTTCGCGAGGTGTCGCCCCAGGCCGACCCGGCCGTCGACATCAGCGCCGACTTCAGCTGGTGCACCGTCCAGTCGCGATGGCGGGCGCGCAGGAGCGCCGCGGCGCCGGCGATGTGCGGCGAGGACATGCTCGTCCCGTCGATGGCCGCGAACGGCGAGCCGCCGGTGAAGTTCGCCAGCGTGGAGGAGAGGATTTCGCCGCCTGGCGCCGCGAGGTCCGGCTTCAGCAGGTGGCCGAAGGCGGTCGGGCCGGCCGACGAGAAGCTCGTCACGATGCTGCCGCGCTCGGTCGAGACCTCGGTCACGCCCGGGCCGATGCGGACCGCCGCGTGGCCATTCCGCGCAGCAAGGTACGCGTGCAGGTTCGAGCCGTCGAGGTTGGAGATCATCCCGCTCGGGACCGGGAGGAGCAGCGGCACCGGGTTGGCCTCGCCTTGTCGGTTGTCGACGATCACGAGGCCGGCGGCCCCCGCCTCGAGCGCGTTCAGGCCCTTGGTCGAGAACGTGCAGTGTCCGCGGGTGATCAACGCGACCTGGCCGGCGAGAGCCCCGCGTGTGAGCGGGTTTTGCCCGAGGTTCGGGTCACGGCCGAGCCCACAGAGGTAGGTGTCGACGGGCCGGCCGTTGCGCCCGGTCATCGACGTCACGTCTACGAGCGACCGGTTCGAGGTCCCCCAGGACGACGGGACGGAGCCGGTCGGCTTGAACGGGATCTGCTGCAGCGTGGCCGGGGCTCCCACCTCCTGGACGCGGAGCGCCGGCGCGAAGACGTGGTTGTTGGAGGTCGCTGCAACGGTGATCGCCTCCGGGGCAGTGCCCGGTGACCCGGCCGTCCCGAGGCCGAAGTCGTCGCGGTCGTTTCCCGCGGAGATCACCGGCACGACTCCGGCTTTGACGACGTTCGCGACCGTCCGGATCAGCGCGTCCGTCCGCGGGTCAGTCGCGGGGCCGCCGCCCGAGAAGTTGATCACGTCCATGCCGTCGCGGACCGCCTGCTCGAACGCGGCGACGATTTCCGGCGTGTCGGCGAGGTTGCCCACGCCGGTCGGGATGTTGAACACGCGGTAGTTGCCGATCCACGCGCGGGGCGCCACGCCCGACAGTCCTGCAGTCGGGGGATGGTCCCGCCCGCCGGGGGAGCTCGTGCCGGCGTTGCCTGCTGCGATCCCGGCGACGTGTGTGCCGTGGAACGAGGAGAGCCGGTCGAGCGGAAGCCGGCCGCGCCTCCCGGAGCCCGGGCCGGGGAAGCTGCGCGCCGCGATCACCTTTGCCGACGTGTAGGCGCGCTGGCCCTTCGGAAACCCGGGCGGATACGCGTACCCCGCCGGGTTGAAGAACGCGTTGCGCTGGTCGACGCCGTCGTCGACGACGCCGATCTTGACCCCCGTTCCGTCGGTGGCGGTCGCCGCGCGGAAGGCAGGCGCCTGGATCAGCGACGGGCTCCGGTTCAGCGCCATGCGGTAGCGCAGGGTCGGGTAGATCTGCGCGACGAACGGCATTGCGTTCAACCGCCCCAGGCGTGAGAACGGCACGTCGACGGTGATCCCGTTGAGGACGACCTGGAACGTGCGGCCCACACGCGCGGACGGGATCGCCGCCCGGATCTGCCTCGCCGCGGCCTGCTGTGCCTCGACGAGCTGCGCGACGTAGGCGCGCGACGACCGGTTGCCGGCATCGAGCTTCGTCGCTCCAAGCGAGCCGAAGAGCCCGGGACCGCGCTCAGCCGCGAGCGGTGGCTGCGCCAGCCCGACGATCACTCTGACGCGTCCTGCTCGGTGCCCTGCCGGGACGACGATCGTCCCGTGGCGGAACCGCGGGATCGAATGTTCGCCGAACGACCGGTTGATCGGCTGGAGCGTTGCGGACGCCGACGCTGTAAGGGCGAGCGCCGCCAGTAGGGCAATTAGCAGGGAAAAGCGGCGCAACGCCGGACAGAGTAGCCACAGCGTAGGATCGCCCTCAATGGCCGGGCGGTTCGAGGGGAAGCGGGGCCTGATCACGGGCGTGGCCAACCGGCGGTCGATCGCCTGGGCGATCGCGCGAGTGCTCGCCGAGGGTGGCGCACAGCTCGCGTTCACCTACCAGGGAGAGCGGATCGAGAAGAACGTCCGGGAGCTGGCGGAGTCCGTGGGCAGTCCGCTCGTGACGGAGTGCGACGTTCGGTCGGACGAGGACGTCGACCGCGTCTTTTCCGAGGTGGGCGATGCCTTCGATGGGCAACTCGACATCCTCGTCCACTCGGTCGCCTTCGCAGCCGCCGAGGATCTCGAGGGGCGGTTCACCGATACCCCGCGCGACCGCTTCTGGCTCGCGCTCGACGTCAGCGCCTACTCGCTCGTCGCCTGCGCTCGCGGGGCGGAGCCGCTGATGGAGGCGGCGGGCGCCGGCTCGATCCTCACGATGACATACCTGGGCGGCGAGCGCGCCGTGCCGCACTACAACGTGATGGGCGTGGCCAAGGCGGCCCTGGACTCGTCGGTCCAGTACCTGGCCTGGGATCTCGGCCAGAAGAACATCCGCGTGAACGCCATCTCCGCCGGCCCCGTGCGAACTCTGGCCGCGCGCTCGATCGCCGGCTTTCCGACGATGGAGGCGATCGTCGAGGAGCGAGCGCCGCTCCGCCGGCCGATCGACGCGGACGACGTCGGGGCCGCCGCCGGCTACCTCCTCTCGGACGACGCGCGCCACGTCACGGCGACGACGCTGTACGTCGACTCCGGCTACCACGCGATGGGGATGTAGTCGGGCTGTTGCATCAGATCGCAGCGTCTGTGACGATCGGCTGACTGCGGCGCATAGCGCCTGGACCGAAGGGAGAATCAATGCGGCGATTGGCAATAGCCCTTGGCAGCCTGGTGCTGCTCTGCGTTGTGGCGGTGGGGACGACAGCGTCGGCCCAGGAGGCGCCGCTCTGCGGCCCTCCTGGTGAGGAGGTTCCGGCGACGATCGTCGGTGCCGGGACGATCCACGGCACCCCTGGAAACGACGTGATCGTCGGCAGCCCCGGTGTCGACCACATCAACGGCGGCCCCGGCGACGACTTCATCTGCGGTGAAGGCGGAAACGACGACCTGAGTGGCGGACCGGGAACCGACACCGTCATCGGTGACGAGCTCGACTCGGCCCCGTTCGCCCCGTCGAACGGCAACAACGACGATCACCTGGCCGGCGGACCCGGGGACGACACACTCGCCGGTCTCGGCGGCAACGACACGATGGAAGGTGGCCCCGGGGACGACCAGCTCATCGGCATGGGAGGCGACGACAGCATCACGAGCGGGCCGGACGACGACACGGCCTTCGGCGGCCCCGGCGTCGACCAGATCAACGGTGACCCGGGCAACGACACCCTGTTCGGCAACTTCGGCAGCGATGTCATCTTCGGCGGACCGGGCGATGACTTCATCGACGGTGACAATCCCACGCCGCCCCCGCCCGGCGGGCCGCCGTTCCCACCCGGCGGCAACAACGACGACTGCACCGGTGGCCCAGGGGTCGACGCGATCGCGAACTGCGAGACGACGACTCCGTAACCGATCCGAGGAAGCGGCGTGGTGCGGCCCAGAAG
>DASTHD010000046.1:0-9329 GCA_035605555.1 Gaiellaceae bacterium | reverse complement strand
TCAGCGCGTTCGTCCTCGACGACGGCACCGTCTACCAGACCTATGCGACCGGGGCGCGAGGGAGCGAGTTCCTGATGGGCTACTACGCGATCCTCGACCGCGCACCGAAGGGTCGTGACGACGACGTGGGGCCGGTCCGCCGGCACGACGAGTACTAGGAGTCGATCCGGAGTCGCGCGCGTTCGGCTTCAGCCGGTTCCCGCGAGAACCTGTCGCAGCGTCGCCGCGAACGCATCCGGCTCGCCGGCGTAGCCGGACTCCGGGCCGAGGAACCCGCCGTGATGGCTCGGGAAGATGACGGGCTCGATCCCGAGTCGCTCGGCGACTTCGACCGCCGCGCGATGCGCGAGCTCACCCTCGGAGGCTGCTCCGGCGCCGATCACGATCCGCTCCGACAACGGTCCCAAGGCGTCGAAGTCGACCTCGTAGTGGGTGACCGCGACCATGTTCGTGAGCAGCGGGTCGCCGCGGGAGCCGTCGTCCTCGGCGGGCAGGCCGAACGCCGCCGGGTCGGCGGGCTCGTCGGCGAAATCGCGCGGGATCGGGCCCTTCACAGAGGAGAGCGCGATGAACTTGGCCATCGCAGGGCCAAACCCGTCCCGCTCGTAGATCGAGCGGATGCCGGCCGTCGCGGCCATCGCCTCCTCCCGGTCCGGGAGCACCGGCGCCGTCGGCGGCTCGTGCGCGACGAGCGTCCGCACCTGCTCCGGGTGGCGACCGAGGAGCGCAAGGGCGGTGAGAGCCCCGCCGCTACTGGCGAAGATGTCGACCGGCCCGCCGCCGATTGCGGAGATCACTCGGTGGACGTCGTCGGCATGGACCTCGGGTGTGACCGGTTCCGTGCCGGTCCGTTCACTGCGCCCGGTGACGCGCGGGTCGTAGGTCACCACCGTCCGGTCGGGGAAATGTCCGGCGAGGGTGTGGAAACCGCCGGCGTCCATCGGCAGGCCGATCAGCAGGAGGGGCGGCTCGGCGGTCCCGTCCTCGGCGTCGCGGATGTCATATGCGAGCTTGGCGCCCGGCACGTCCAGGGTCAGTGTTCTGGGCTCGGCCACGGTGTCTCCTCTCTCTGGATGGTCGTGCCGTATAGACCGGACGAAAGATGAAAACCCATCGCTGCTAGCGTCGCGGCGATGCGCATGGAGGTCGAGCTCCGGCGCCACACGGACGCCGACGGCGACATCCTCACGCCTGAGGGCGTCGCGGCTGCCCTCGAGCTTGGCGCGGCCCTCCGCGGCGGGTACGAGCTTGCCGTCTCCACCGGCGCCCAGCGCGCGACGCAGACGCTCGCGTGCTTCCTGGCCGGGCTCGGACAAAAGGTGCCGGGCGGGGTCATCGTCGAACCGGGCCTGCGCTCGGAGGTCGAGGATGCCTGGCGCGCCGCGTACCGGCAGGCGGGGAGCGGCGAGCTCGCCGCGCTCCGTGACGCCGACCCGGAGCTCGTCGCCGAGGACTCGGAGCGGCTCGGCGCCGCGCTCGGCCGGATCCTCGAGCGGCTGTCCGATGGAGGACGTGCACTCGTCGTCGGTCACAGCCCGACGAACGAAGCCGCGATCCTCGGCCTGACCGGGCAGATCGTCCCGCCGCTCGCGAAAGGCGCCGGCGTCGTCCTCGTCGCGACTGACGAGGGCTACGAGGTCGACGCCGCCTGATCACCCGTCGCCGCGGACGTACGTCGCCAGGATTGCTCCCGTCGTCGTGACGTGGCTGTCGACGAGCCGAAGCCGCCGGAGCTCGGCGTCGTCGGCAAACAGGCGCTTGCCGCCGCCGAGCAGCACCGGGTCGATCATCAAGCGGAACTCGTCGACGAGGTCGTGCTCGAGCAGCGTCTTCAGGAAGTCGAGGCTGCCGATCACGTGGATGTCTCCGCCTTCCTCCTGCTTCAGCGCGGCGACGGCCTCGGGGACGTCACCCTCGAGCACGGTCGAGTTCTCCCACTCCAGCGGGTTCGCGAGCGTGTTGGACGCCACGTGCTTCGGCTTTCTGTTCATGGGCTCGGCGATCACCTGCTCCTCCTCCGGCGCGTTGGGCCAGTAGGAAGCGAAGATCTCGTAGGTGCGGCGCCCGAGCAGAAAGGCGCCCGCGTCGTTGATCGAGCCGAGCACCGTCGTCATCGCTGGCTCGTCCATGTACTCCATGCTCCAGCCGCCGTGGGCGAAGCCGCCGCTTCGGTCCTCGTCCTCCCCGCCCGGAGCCTGGGCGACGCCGTCGAGGCTCAGAAACTCGTTGACGACCACCTTGCGCATCTCGATCTCCTTTCGACTCTGTGAACGGTAGACCGGGCATCGCCGCGACAATGAGCGGTCGTTGATCACCGCCGCGCTCGTCGACGTCCCGCCCAACATCGGCTACCCGCTCCTGTTCGCTCTCGTCGCCGCCGAGTCGGCCGGAGCACTCGTCCCGGGCGAGACGGCCCTGATCGTGGCGGGAGCACTTGCCGCGCAGGGGCGCCTCGAGCTCCCGCTCGTGGTCTTGGTCGCAGCCACGGCGGCGATCGTGGGCGACAACCTCGGCTACACGCTGGGCCGACGAGGCCTACGGCCGCTGCTCGACAGGCCGGGTCGCTGGTCGACGCGGAGGCAACGACTCATCGCCCGCAGTGAGGCGTACTTCCGGCGCTACGGCCCCGCAACGGTCTTCGTGGGCCGGTGGCTGCCCGGTCTGCGCGTGTTCGCGTCCTGGCTCGCCGGCGCGGACCGGATGCCGTGGCCGCGCTTCCTCCTTTGGAACGCCCTCGGCGGCATCGCGTGGGCGATCACGATCGGAACGGCCGGCTACCTGATCGGCCGCAGCGTGTCGGGCTCGCTGGGCCTGATCGGCCTCGCCGGCCTCGCCCTGGTCACGGCGGCCTACCTCGTCTTCCGGATCCGCGAACGCCGCGCCCCAGGCGGCCCCGGCCGCGGCGATCGCTAGCGCGAGGTGCTTGCAACCGACCTCCGGGACCGACATCCTGATCCAAGGGGAAAACGGGATTCGAAGGGAAGTGAGGCTGTGTCAGCACTTCGCCCGGACGCCGCCGCCCCGGAAGCCTCGGAGGCGACTGAAATGCGCCGAACGCTCCGCGGAGACCTCGAACTGATCGCCTACGCCGACCGGACGCTCGAGGTCTTACACGGGAAATGGAAGGTGCATCTCCTGTTCGTGATGGCCCGCGGCGTTCATCGCCACAGCAGGCTGCTCGACTGCCTTCCGGGTGTCTCGAAGAAAGTGATGACCGAGTCCCTGCGGGCGCTCGAGCGAGACGGGCTCGTCGCCCGGAAGCTCTATGCGGAGGTTCCGGTGCGAGTCGAGTACTCGCTCACACCTCTCGGTTGGACGCTGACCGAGCCCCTGATCGCCCTGACCGACTGGGGGTCGGCGCATTCCGAGGCCGTTGCCGATGCCCGGACGCGCTACCGCCTCGAAGGTGCCCAGAACGACCACACAGGCCTCGCCGCCGCATAGTCGATGGCGCCGCAGCAATGACCGTCGTTCCCGCCACCGAGCACGGCGACTACCACTACGACGTCGTCGTCCACCACCGGACGGGCCAGGAGCACGTCCGCCGCTTCGGCTCCGACGAGGCGCTCGAGGTCGGCGACGTCGTCCGGCTCGAAGGGCGGTACTGGCTGATCGAGACCATCGAGCCCGACGGCGGCGAGGTCACCGCCAAGGCGACGGCGAAACCGGCGCGCTACCGCCTGAAGCTCCGCCACCCGGAGGGCCGGGAGGAGCTCGGCGCCTTGCGCCGCTTCCGGCCGGACGCGCCGAGCATCGGCCACTCGTTCTCGACGCTCGAGGACGGCAGCCCGGTCAGCTGGGAGGTCGTCGACGAACAGCCGGCGAGGGACGAGCAGGACGAGATCTACCTCGAGCTCACCGCCGAGCGCGACTTCGAGGAGGTCGAGGACGTCCCGAACCACGAGCTCGAGCACGCGCTCGCCAGGCGGCAGGAGCAGGAGCTGGCGGAGGGCGCCGCCGCGACGCTCGACCGTGCCGAGCAGATGAGCCTCTCCGTCGAGCTGGTCGCGCTCGAGCCGAGCGAGGAGCCCGACTGGGACGAGGCCGAGCGCTACATCGACGCGCTCATCTTCGAGGAGATCGAGGATGACCTGTTCCAGCTCTGCGGCGTCGACACCGCCCACAACCCGCAGGAGACGTGGCTCGACACTGTCAAGGAACGGCTGCGCTCCGACCTCGAGCAGTTCCGCGCCGACGTGGAGGGTGACCACGACGAGATCGAAGAGTGGAGCTTCCAGGGCGGCGAGATCTTCGTCTCCGTCGGAAGCGCCGACGACGAGTCCGACCCCGACAAGGGGCACGGCTGGCTGAGCCGCCTCGTCGACAGCGGCGTCTCGGCCGCCGCCGGCTTCGAGCGGGTCCGGAAGGCCGACCTGCAGTGACCGGCGGTCCGTGTCCCGCCGAGGTCAGCCCGCGTAGGTGGTAGCCGGCGCGTCGCGCGGACCTGCGAAGGCGTCGGCGAGTGCCTCTGCTTCGGTCGCCTCGAGGGCCGTCGTCGTCACACGGACCCCCGGCGGCGTGTTGAACCGATACCGCTCCCCCGGGCTGACCGCCCAGCCTTGCTCGAGCAGTAGCTGCACGGTCGCCGCCTCCTCGGCAACCGGAATCCACACGCCGAGCCCGGATCCGCCCCGCGCGGGAATCGAGCGACGAGCGAGCGCCTCGACGACCGCCGCCCGCCGCTCGGCGTAGACCCGCTCCACGCGCGCCAGATGCCTTCTCGTGGCCGCGCTGCCGAGCAGGTTCGCGGCCGTCTGCTGGAGGAGGTGGCTGACCCAGCCGGGGCCGACGAGCTGTCTCCCCTCGACGCGGCTGATCGTGAGCGGGTCACCCGCGACGAGCGCGATCCGGAGATCCGGGCCCAGCACCTTCGACAGCGAGCGGACGACGGCCCAGCGGGGGCTCTCGGAGTGAAGCGCGTGGTACGGCGCCCCGGCGACCGCCGCGACGTAGTCGTCCTCGACGACAAGGACCTCGGAGTGCTGGCCGAGCACGCCTCGAAGCGCCTCCGCGCGGTCGGGGTCCACGGCGGCGCCAGTCGGGTTCTGGCCGCGCGGCGTGACGATGACGGCTCGCGCGCCGCGACGCAGCGCCGCTTCGAGCGCATCCGGAACTAGGCCGCGCTCGTCGACCTCGGCCGGCTCGAGCCGCAGGGAGAGCGCGGAGACCAGATCGGCAATCCGCGGCCAGCTCGGGTCCTCCACGGCCACGGCATCTCCGGGCCGGAGCTGGGTCTGGAGGATCCGCTCGATCCCGTCCAGCGCGCCGCCGACGACTGCGATGTCACCGTGGACTTCGTCCGCCGAGAAATCGACTTCAGCGAGCTCGACCAGGCGCTGCAGCTTGTTCGGGCCGCCGTAGAGCTTCTGGGCCGGGTCGATCCGTTCCAGCGCCGGCCCGAGCGGCGGAAGCAGTGCAGGATCCGGATTCCCGCTCGCAAGGTCGCGCACGTTCGGCGGGAGCGCCGGCGCACGTCCCACCCTCAGCGGCGGCTGCGCCGCCACCACCGTGCCGCGCCGGCCGTCGCCCTTGACGAGGCCGCGGTCACGAAGCGTCCGATACGCGGCCGCAACCGTCGCGGGACTCACGTCGAGCTCATCGGCGAGCCCGCGCACCGTCGGCAGCCGCGTCTCGGTCCCGAGCCGGCCATCCGAGATCGCGGCTTCCACGTCGGCGGCGATCTCGGCCGCGCTCGCGCCGGGTCCGATATTTTGTATTAGATCAGTTATAATTACGTATTGTAACAAAATCGTGCGGCGACTCGGCTTCGGCCTCTCGCGCGAGCTCTGGCTCGTGCAGGTCGGGATCTTCCTGAACACCTTCGGCTGGGGCGCGGTGCTCCCGTTCGAGGTCATCTACCTCCACGACGGCCGGGGGTTCAGCCTCGGCCTCGCGGGCCTGGTTGTCGGCACCCTCACCGGGGTCGCGGTCGTGTCCGCGCCGCTGGCGGGGCCGCTGATCGACCGCTTCGGCGCACGCACGGTCGCCGCCGTCGCCGGACTCGCGCTCGCCGCCGGCTACGCGGGCCTTGCCTTCGCACAGACGCCCGCCGCCGCCTTCGCGGCTGCGACACTCGCCGGAGCAGGGAACGGCGCGCTGGGACCTGCTCAGTCGACGCTGCTGGCCGCGCTCGCGCCGTCGGAGCTGCGCCACCGAGCGACCGCCGTCTCCCGGGTCTGCACCAACGTCGGGTTCGGGCTCGGCGGAGCGGTCGGCGGCTTCGTCGCCGCCAGCGGGCTCAACGGTCTGATCGCGCTCTTTCTCGTCAACGCCGCGAGCTACCTCCTCTACGTCGGCGTCCTGCTCGCGGTCGTCCGCGAGTCCCCGCCGGCGGAGCACGTCCCGGGTGGCTACCGCGTCGTCCTTCGCGACCGGCCGTTCCTCCACCTCGCGCTCACCAACGTCGCGATCATCGCCGTCGGGTGGGGCGTGCTCCCTTGGCTCGTTCCGCCGTACGCGACCAGCGAGATCGGGATCGACGCGCAGCTGATCGGGCTGCTGATGCTCGCGAACGCGGCAACGGTTGTGGTCGCGCAGGTCCCGATCGCCAAGGCCGCGGAAGGGCGGAGGCGCGTTGTGATGATCGCGCTTGGGTCGTCGATCTTCGCCGGCTCGTGCCTGCTGGTCGTCGTCGCCGGAGCAACGCCCTCGGCGGCCTATCTCACCCTCGTCCTCGCATCCGTCGCGATCGGCGTCGGGGAGTGTTTCCACTCGGCCGCGCTGATGCCGCTCGTCGCCGAGCTCGCCCCGGCGGGACTACGGGGCCGCTACATGGCGACGATCGGGCTCTCCTGGTGGATCGGGCTCGCGGTTGCACCGACGGCCGGCGCCCAGGTGTTGAGCCTCTCCCCGGCTGTAGCGTTTCTCGGCGCCGGCGCCGTCGCCCTCACAGCCGCCGGGTCGGCGCTGGCGCTCGAGCGCGAGCTGCCTGCGCAGGCGCGCGTGACCCCGCAGCCGGGTTAGCGACCCCGCGTCGCCGGAGTCACACTGGCACCGTGGCGACGATGGCCGATCTGGACGAGCTCGCGCTCGGCATGCCGCAGGCCACGAAGGAGGTCTCGGAGGACGGCCGGCCGTCCTACCTCGTCCACGGCAAGATGTTCTGCTTCCATCGCGGGCCGAGACGCGACGCGGTCGACCCACAGACCGGCGAGCGGCTGGAGGACGTGCTCATGTTCCGGGTCGAAGACCTCGACGTGAAGGAGCTCCTCCTCGCCGACGACCGCGGCGTCTTCTTCACCACGCCGCACTTCGACGGCTACTCGGCAATTCTGATGCGGATCCCGAACCTGGCCAGGCTCGAGCGCGACGAGCTCCACGACCTGGTCGCCGAGGCGTGGCTCACCAGGGCGCAGAAGCGCGTGGCAAAGGCCTGGCTCGGGGAGCAAGAGGTCGAGAGCGAGCCATAATCGACGCATGGCAGCTGGCTCAGACGAGTCGAACACCGGCCTGACGAAGACGGCGGGGCGCGCCGCCCTGTTCCCGGCGCGCACGGCCGCGCGGGTTTGGCGCGACCAGCTGGAGACGGCCGTCGACGAAGTCCTCTCCGCGCCGGAGATCGCCCGCGTGATCGACCGGGCCCTCGAGGGGCCGCTGCCCGAGGAGATCGCTCGCTCGATCGTCCGTCACCGCGTGCTCGAGCGGGTCGTCGCAGAGCTGGCCTCGACCGGTGAGCTGGAGCGGCTTCTCGCCGAGGCGCTCGCGAGCCCGAGGGCGCGCGGGCTCACGGACCAGGTGCTCGCCAGCGACGAGCTGAACCACGCGCTGCAGGAAGTGGCGACGAGCCCCGAGGTCCGCGCCGCGATCACTCGGCAGACGATGGGATTCGCAGACGAGGTCGCCGATCGGGTCCGCGAGTCCGCCGTCCGCCTCGACGACCGGCTCGACCTGCGGGAGCGCCCTGCCCACCTGCCCTTCGCGGGCATCGCCACCCGAGCTGCTGCCCTCGCGGTCGACGCACTCCTCGCGATCGCCCTCTACATCCTCGTGGTCGGGGCGGCGGCGCTGGTGGCGTCGCTCGCCGGCGGGTTGCACCCTCACTGGTTCGCCGGCGTCCTGCTGGCCGTGGCCTGGGTGGTGGTGACCGGGGGCTACTTCCTCCTCTTCTGGAGCTCGGCGGGCCAGACGCCAGGCATGCGCCTTCTGCACCTCCGGGTCCGCACCGCCGCCGGCGCGTTTCCGTCGGTCGGCCGCTCGCTCGTCCGCTTGATCGGGCTCGAGCTCTCGATCGCGCTGCTCTTCCTCGGCTTCGTGCCCGTCCTCTTCGACGGGCGGCGCCGGGGACTGGCGGACTTCCTCGCCGGGACCGTTGTCGTCTACGACGAGCATCCCGACCAGGGAAACCGGCGCTGAGCAGCCTTCTCGCCGAGACGATCCCGCTGGCGCTCGCCGCCGCGATCAGCCCGGTCCTGTTCCTCCTTCAGCTGAACACGCTGACCGGCGCCAGGCCGATCGCACGTGGAGCCGCACTCCTCGCCGGCGCCGCGGTCGTCCTGATCGTCGTCAGCAGCCTGGGCGTCGCCCTGGGCAATACGAGCTTCAACACCAACGACACGCTCCAAGCGTGGATCAAGATCGGCTTTGGGGTGCTCCTGATGCTCGTCGGGCTGCGAGCGTTAATCCGGCCGCCGAAACCGAAAAAGACGGACCCGGATGAGAAGCCCAAGGGCGTCCGCCGCTCCCTCCTCGCCGGTGCCGGCGCGATGGCGTCGAACATCACGACGTTCGCTCTCTATATCCCGGCGCTGGTGCTGATTGCCGGCAGCGACATCGGCGCCGGCCAGCGCGCGCTGGTGGCGCTGATCATCCTTTTGATCACGCTGTCGATTGCGTGGGTTCCGCTGCTCGCCGCGATCGTCGTGCCGGGCGCGACGACCCGGTGGCTGCCCGCTCTCGGCGATTGGATGACGAGGAACGACCGCTGGATCCAGGTCGCACTCGGCTTCGGCTTCGGCATCTTGCTGTTCGTCAACGGGATCGACGCGTTGTAACTCGGTGTCCTTTCGCGTGGCGGCCGTTCGTCTAAGACGCGACCATCCACGAGAAGGAGGCAGACGATGAAGTACGTGCTCTTGATCCAGCAGGGCGAGACCCCGACCCCCGACAACCCCGAGGCCTGGGCGCAGCTCTCCGACGAGGAGCGGCAGGCCGTCTACGCCGACTACCAGGCGATCAACCAGACGCCCGGCGTCACGCCGAGCGACGTGTGGCTCGACTCGCCGGAGACCGCGACCACCGTCCGGGTGGAGGACGGCAAGACGCTGACCACCGACGGGCCCTTCGTGACCGTGAAGGAGGCGCTCGGCGGCTGGCTCGTCTACGAGGCGGAC
>DASTHD010000208.1:0-2626 GCA_035605555.1 Gaiellaceae bacterium | reverse complement strand
GACCGCCTGACTCTGCGCTAGTTTCCTGCGGATGTCAACGGAGCCGACGACCCAGCCTGCTGCCGCGGCCGGCACCGCCACCCTCGGCGATCTGACCGTGAACCGGATGGCGTTCGGCGCCATGCGCCTCACCGGCCCAGGAGTCATCGGCGAGCCCGACGACCCTGAGAACGCGAAGGCGGTGCTGCGCCGAGCCGTCGAGCTCGGCGTCAACTTCATCGACACCGCGGACTCGTACGGCCCGGAGATCAACGAGCGCCAGATCGCCGAAGCGTTGCATCCCTATCCGGACGAACTCGTGATCGCGACCAAGGGCGGTCTCACTCACGTGCGGCAGGGTGAATGGCTTCAGGACGGGCGGCCGGAGAGCTTGCGGGCCGCCTGCGAGGGCAGCTTGCGCCGCCTGCGGGTTGAGCGGATCGACCTCTACCAGCTGCACTCCGTGGATCCATCGGTACCGCTCGAGGAGTCCGTCGGCACGCTCGCCGAGCTCCGCCAAGAGGGCAAGATCCGGCACGCCGGACTTTCCAACGTCGATGCCCGCCAGCTCGCTCGGGCTCGCGAGATCGTCCCGATCGTGTCCGTGCAGAACCGCTACAATCTCGCCGACCGCCACTGGGAAGGCGTCCTCGAAGCCTGCGAGCGGGACGGGATCGCCTTTCTGCCGTGGTTTCCGCTTGCGTTCGGCGAGCTGACCCGCGGCGTTGGACGTCTGACCGACGTTGCGTTCGCACATGGGCTGACCCGCGCACAGATCGCGATCGCCTGGCTGCTGCAGCGCTCGCCCTTGATGGTTCCGATCCCCGGCACCTCGTCGCTCGAGCATCTCGAGGAGAACATCGCCTCGGCATCGGTCGAGCTCACCGAGACGGAGTTCGGGGATCTCAGCCGCGCGGCCCGGTCGGCGCTCTGATGGTCCTCTCAGACCGCACGATCCGGCGACTCATCGAGGAGGGCCGGATCCTGATCGAGCCATACGACGAGTCGCTGCTCCAGCCCTCCAGCGTGGACGTCCGCGTCGATCGCTACTTCCGCGTGTTCCACAACGCGCGGTACCCGTTCATCGACGTGAAGGAGCCGCAGGAGGATCTCACCGAGCTGGTTGAAGTCGCCGGCGAGGCGCCGTTCATCCTCCACCCCGGCGAGTTCGTGCTCGCCTCGACGCTCGAGCGGATCGTGCTTCCGGACGACCTCGTGGCCAGGCTGGAAGGGAAGTCGAGCCTGGGCCGACTCGGCCTGCTGATCCACTCGACCGCCGGCTTCATAGATCCCGGCTGGGACGGCCACGTCACGCTCGAGCTCTCGAACGTCGCGAACCTCCCGATCACGATCTACCACGGGATGAAAATCGGTCAGCTCTCGTTCGTACAGCTCTCCGAGCCGGCGGAGCGGCCATACGGCTCCGGCGAGCTCGGCTCGAAGTACCAGGGGCAGAAGGGCCCCACCCCGAGCAGGTACTGGCAGAACTTCGACGAGCGCGTGAAGTGAAGGTCCTCGTCACCGGCGCGACCGGCTTCGTCGGCCCTGCGGTCGCGAACGCGATCGTCGACGCCGGCCACGAGGTCCGCGTGCTCGAGCGCAAGCCCGGTAGGTGGAAGGAGGCCGGAATCCGCTGCGACGAGGCGGTTCAGGGCGACGTCACCGACCTCGACAGCCTCCGCCGAGCGGTGCAGGGGATCGATGTCGTCGTCCACCTCGCCGGGATCCGGCAGGGGAAGCCGGAGCAGTTCCAGCGCGTGATGATCGGCGGCACGCGCAACCTGATCGCGGCCGCCAACGAGGTCGGGATCCGCCGCTTCGTCCTGATGAGCGCGCTCGGCGTGACCGAGGAGACGAAGGACCTCGTGCCCTACTACAACGCGAAGTGGACGATGGAGCAGGACCTGCAGCGCTCGGCGCTCGAGCACGTGATCTTCCGGCCGAGCTTTGTCTTCGGGCGCGACGGCGGCATTCTCCCGACGTTCCTCAAGCTGGCGAAGCTCTCGCCGTTCACGGCGATCATGGGCAGCGGGAAGCAGCGGATCCAGCCCATCTGGATCGACGACGTCGGCGCCTATTTCGCGCAGTCGCTCGACCATCCCGACGCCGCGAAGCGCACATTCGAGCTCGGCGGGCCGGACGTCGTCACCTGGAACGAGCTCTGGCAGCGGATCCGGGCAGCGCTCGGGATCCGACGGCGGCCGACCGTCCACATGCCGATCGGGCTCATGCGGGTGCCTGCCGTCGTCACCGAGCGGCTTCCCGGAAACATCCCGCTGACCCGCGATCTCCTCACGATGCTCGAGGCGGGCGACAACGTCGTGTCAAACGCCGACGCGCTCGAGACCTTCGACGTCCAGCTCGTGCCGCTGGACGAGCAGTTGCGGCGCGCCGCAGCCTAGGCCGGCGCGCCGGCGCGGACGAGCGAGCGCGCCGCCGCGGCGATGTGCTCGGCGTCGATCCCGGCGGCTGCCAGCAGCTCTGCCGGCTTGCCGGAATGGGGCATCTCGCGCACGGCGAGCAGGGAGACCGGAGGACGCTCCTCGGCATCGGCGAGCGCGGCGAGAACCGCCTCCCCGAGCCCGCCCTCGGCCCAGTGGTCCTCGGCGGTGACGATCGGGGTCGAGATGCTCCGAAGCGTCTCGGC
>DASTHD010000205.1:0-2852 GCA_035605555.1 Gaiellaceae bacterium | reverse complement strand
TTCACCGCCGGGCCTAGGCGGGCAGTTCTCAGGCCCTGACAGGGCGGGAGAGTCGACCTAGAACGACCCCGAACACGGCGTGCCTGACCGTTGCCTGGCCGAAGGCGCGGGCGTTCGTGAGGAGCGGCGGGACGCCCTCCTCACCGCGCGCGGGATGGTACCTGTCGATGAAGTAGGACAGCGGGTAGAGCGCGACGTGCTCGGCGAGTGCCATCCCGAGGGCCAGTCGCCGCGGCTCGACCCGCAGCTGCCGCCGCGCCGCGTCGAACGCGAGGCCGAAGACCGCCCCGTTGAGCGTGTGCAGCGCGAGCCCCACCGCGGGCCAAGCCGGTCCCCGCGTCACGGCCTTGCCCAACACCGCGACGTCCGAGTAGTCGGAGCGAAAGAGCCGCTTGTCGAGGGGCTCCAGGAACGCCCAGGCGGTCGCCGCGACCGCGCCCGCCGCTGCCGGGTGCACTAGTCCTGGGAGAGGTCGACGACGTCCGCTTGCGTGAGCTTCAGCAGGTCCGCAGTCTGGATGCGAACCGACTGCTCGTGCGACCCCGCCTCCAGTACGACCGTCTCCCGCTTCGCCAGCCTGGCGTCGACGAGGACTCGATCGCCCGGGCCGCCGAACGGCGGAACAGCGCCGAGGTCGAAGCCCGGGTAGTCGCGTTGGAGGTCCTCCTCGCTCGCGAGGTGAATGCGCTTCCCGCCCTCGACCTGCTCGCGCACCTTGCTCAAGTCGATGCGATCCGATGCAGCCAGAACGGCCCGCACGTGGCCTCCTGGAGTGGAGAGAACGAGGGTCTTCGCCACTTCCTCGGGGTTGAGGCCGAGAGCCTCCGCCTCGGCGGCCGCCGTCTCGGTGTGGGAATGCGACAACAGCTCGTACTCGATGCCCGCTTCCTCCAGGACACTCGTGACATCCTGCTCGGCCATTTCGCCTCCTTCCCGGACGTGATCTTAGAACTGCGCGGCTGCTCGGGCCTCGCGAGCAGCCCGTCGCGCGCGGCGGAGCGGCTCGGGAGCCCGATGTCCGGCAACCGCCGCGAGGACGAGCTCGACCGCAGTTTCCGGATCTGTTCTCCAGGCGCCGTGAACGGCGAGCGGCCTCGTTCCGGGTCGTGTCCGCAGCCAGTGTCCGACGACCGCGCCTTCGAGCACGAGCTGCGTCGTCGCACCGCGTTCGTCTCGCGGCCACGTTCCTTTCGCGAGGAGCGGGCGATGTGTGACGCCGACGGTTGGCAGGTCGAGCTGGGCGCCGAGGTGGAGGGCGAGGCCGGCTCGCCGAGGGTGATCCCGTCCGGTGGCGTCGACGAGGAGGACATCCGGCGGCCGCTCGAGCGCGCGGACCGCCGCTTCGAGCGCCGGCCCCTCGCGGAGGGCTAGCAGGCCGGCCTCGTACGGCGCGCCCGCCTTCCCCTCGGCGACGGCCCTCGTGTCTAAAGTTGCGGCGGCGGCCCAGAGCGGATCGCCCGTTCGCCCCGCGCCGCGCTTTCCGCGCCGGGAGCAGACGAAGCAGCCGCCGACGACCGTGTCGGACTCGGGCCGGAAAGGCGCTGGATTCGCCTCGGCGAGCGCGCGCTGAGCTTCCACCAGCTCGTAGGCCGAGGACGGCCAGGCCGCCACGAGGTCAGGATAATCGGGTGAACGCTGGCCCGACCGAGCGTGATCTTCTGGCTGCCCTGCGCCGTGAGGGCATCGGCGACGTCCGCTTGCTCGAGGCCGTGCGGGCAGTTCCACGCCGCAGCTTCGTGCAGGAAAGCGCCGCCGACTGCGCGTACCTGGACGTGCCGCTCGAGATCCCTCGCGACCAGGTCACGACGCAGCCGTCGCTCGTGGCCAAGATGCTCGAGGCGCTCGAGCTCACCGGCGACGAGCGCGTGCTCGAGGTCGGCACGGGGTACGGATGGCAGACGGCGCTCCTCGCGCACCTCGCGCGAGAGGTTTGGAGCGTCGAGCGCTGGCCGGATCTGGCGGAGACGGCCCGGCAGAACCTGCTCCGGCAGGGCATTGCGAACGCGACGATCGTCGTCGGCGACGGCACCGAGGGGTTCGCCGCGGAGGCCCCGTTCGGCGCGATTCTCGTCTCGGCAGCGTCAACGTCGGTTCCGCCCGCGCTGGCAGCCCAGCTCGCTACGGGCGGCCGCCTGGTTCAGCCGATTGGGCCTGGTGGACGCGAGGACGTCGTCCTCTTCGAGCGGCGCCCCGAGGGGCTCGTCCGACGCCGGACGGTCACACGCGCCCATTTCGTCCGGCTCGTCGGCCGTCAGGGCTTTTCGGGCTGAAGCACAATCCAGTCGTGCCCGAAGGGGACGCGATCCACCGTGCCGCGCGGCGCCTGCAGCCGCTCGTCGGCGAAAAGGTCGAGGTCGAGACGCCGCACCCGCGCGCGGCCGCGACGGGAGTTGCCGAGCAGTTGGACGGCCGTCGCCTGGAGGGCGTCGAGGCGGTGGGCAAGAACCTCCTCCTGAGTTTCGAAGGCGGCCTCGTCCTCAGGAGCCATCTCCGGATGAGCGGCCGCTGGACGGTTCGCGAGCGCGGGACTGCGGTCCGAGGCCGGCCGTGGCTCGTCCTGCGTGGAGGCGCGCGAGAGGCCGTGCTCTGGAACGGGCCCGTGCTCGAGCTGAACAAGCGGGCGCTGCGGCGACTGGGCCCGGACATCCTTGCGCGTCGACCCGATCTCGACCGCATGGTCGCGAACTTCCGCCGAGAGGATCCGGCCCGCGCCGTCGGGGATGCGCTCCTCGAACAGCGCCTCGTCGCCGGAATCGGCAACGTTTGGAAGACCGAGGCGCTCTGGGAGACACGAACCTCGCCGTGGCGTCCGCTGGGGGATCTGACCGACGAGGAGCTGCGCTCTGCTCTCC
>DASTHD010000200.1:0-11751 GCA_035605555.1 Gaiellaceae bacterium | reverse complement strand
TCCAAGCGCTTCTACACGACCATCGCGCCCCACGCCGGGATCCGGCTGGGGGACGACGAGCCCGGCCGCGTGCAGTTCACGGGCGAGGACTACAGCTTCTCGCTGATCGACGGGCGGCCGCTCACGGAGCACGTCCACCTGGCGTTCCCCGCCCGCGAGGACGCCACGGTGCGCGCGTTCCACGCCGCCGCGCTCGCCGCCGGCTACGAGGACCACGGCGGTCCGGGAGAGCGCGCCGTGTACCACCCCGGCTACTACGGCGCGTTCGTCCTGGACCCCGACGGGCATAACGTCGAAGTCGTCAACCACAACCACTGAGCGATGACCGACGACGCCGCCCGCCACATCTCGTAGCGATTAGCAGAACGTTTAGGAGGTGGGCCGTGAAGGATTCGAACCTTCGACCTTGGGATTAAGAGTCCCCTGCTCTACCAGCTGAGCTAACGGCCCAGGGCTGGCGAGTATAGCCCGCACTAACAGCCCGCTAACAGCGCCGCCTTACCCTGAGGAGCGTGAAAGCCCTGCGGTTCCTCCTCCTCGCGTCGTTCGCGCTCGTCCCCGTCGCCGCCGCTCAGGCGCCGGCGGTACACGCGCAGCCGGCGGCGGAGTGCAGCCAGATCTCGACCGGGCTCACGCCGATCACCGACCTCGGCAAGCGCCGCTACCGCGGCTGGCAGGGCGGGCTCTACCCGAACGGCCAGAACCGGCCGCCGCGCGCGTACCTCGCGCGCGGGCTGGCGGCTGCCAAGCGCGTCGAGCCAATCAAGGAGCGCGTCGTCGTGCTCTCGATCGGAATTGCGAACGCCGACCAGGAGTTCCGCTCGCTCATGAAGCTCACCACGGGCGACGCCGAGATCGATCCGGCCGTGAAGCTCGTCGACGGTGCGCTCCCCGGCTGGGACGCGAGACGGATCGCGAAGCCCGGGGCCGGCTACTGGCGGGCGGTCGACCGGAAACTCAGCGCCGAGGGCATAACGCCCAAGGAGGTGCAGGTCGTCTGGCTGAAGACCGCGATCTCAGGCGAGGAGCGCGCGTTCCCGAAGGATGCAAAGGCGCTGCGCGACCAGCTGCGGACGATCGTCCAGATCCTGGGGAAGCGGTACCGGGGCCTGCGGCTCGTCTACGTCTCCAGCCGGAGCTACGGCGGCTACGCGATCACGCCGTTCAACCCGGAGCCCGCTGCGTACGACGGGGGCTTCGCCGTCAAGTGGCTGATCCAGGAGCGCATCGCCTCCAAGGCGAAGCTGCCGTGGGTGGGGTGGGGCCCGTACCTGTGGGCCGACGGCCTCACACCTCGAAGCGACGGGCTGACGTGGGCGTGCGAGGACTTCAAGCCCGACGGGACACAGCCTTCTGCAGCGGGTGCAAGCAAGGTTGCACGTCTGCTTCTTCGCTTTTTCAAGTCTGACTCGACCGCGAAGGAGTGGTTCCTAGCCCAACCCTAGACTTGTAAGGGAGCGTCGATCGGCGTACCCTCAAGTCGGAAATCAGTTGGGCCGCAGGCCCCGGCCCTTGGAACGGAGAGAGCGGAGCGCTCGGCCCGCTCGCCCATCTCCGCGGCAAGGAGGGCTGGACGATCAGGGGGAAGAGCACCACCGGGGGGAAGGGCACCGCGGCACAGCTGCTCCCGACTGCGGAGCGCTCCGCGGACAGGTAGGCCCAGCCAGCGGCCGGGAGCCTGCGCCTGCGTAGGCTCCCGGCCGTGCAGATCGTCTCCGTCGTCGGAAACCGCCCGCAGTTCATCAAGTCAGGCCCCGTGTCGGTCGCCCTGCGGGACCGCGGGATCGACGAGATCGTCGTCCACACGGGCCAGCACTACGACCGTGAGCTCTCCCAGGTCTTCTTCGACGAGCTCGGGCTCGCGGATCCCCACTACCGGCTCGACCTCCACACCTCGGATCCGGAGCTCATGCACCGGGGGATCGCGGAAGTCGTAGCGGCCGAACAGCCCGACTGGGTGCTCGTCTACGGGGACACGAACTCCACGGTGGCCGGAGCGCGGGCTGCGGGGGATGTGCCCGTCGCGCACGTCGAGGCGGGGCTGCGGAGCGGCGACCTGTCGATGCCCGAGGAGCACAATCGAATCGAGGTCGACCGGGTCTCGTCCCTTCTCTTCGCGCCGGACGAGCGATCGGCGGACCTGTTGCGCGAGGAGCAGGTGCCGGGGCGGATCGAGGTCGTGGGCGACGTCATGGCCGACGTCAACCGCCGGCTAGCGCCGATTGCGCGTGAGCGCTCGCCGATCCTCGCCGCCCTCGAGCTGGAGCCCGGCCGGTACGCGGTGGCAACGGTTCACCGCGAGGCGAACGTGCAGCCCAAGCGCCTGGCTCGGATCCTCGAGGGCCTCGACCGCATCGAGGGGCCGGTGATCTTCCCGGCCCATCCGCGCACTTCCGCTGCGGCCGTGGCCGGGGACCTGGCCCTTGGACGTGTCCGGATGATCCAGCCGCTCGGCTACCTCGACTTCGCGGCGCTCGCGTCGCAGGCACGTGTGATCCTGACCGACTCGGGGGGGCTCCAGAAGGAGGCGTACTGGTACGGCGTGCCGTGCGTGACGCTCCGGCCGTCGACGGAGTGGAAGGACACCGTCGAGGTCGGCGCGAACGTGCTCGTAGACGACGATCCGGACGCGATCGCGCGAGCCGCAGCCGAGGCGCGGATGCCCGACGAGCGCCCGCAGCTCTACGGCGACGGCCACGCGGCGGACCGAATCGCGGAAGTGATGACGCGCCTCGGCCCTATATAGCCTTTGACGATGCTCGAAGAGCAGCTCCAGCCACAGACAGAACACGACGCCGAGACGCGGACCTGGGACGCAGCGGTGGTCGGCGCGGGGTACGTCGGAGTGCCGCTCGCGCACACGCTCGCCACCGCCGGCCGCTCGGTGGTGCTGATCGACATCGCGGACGATGTCGTCGCGGGCCTGAACCGCGGTGAGAGCCACATCCGCGACGTCCCGTCGGAGGAGCTGAAGCCGCTCGTCGAGCAGGGCCGGATCCGCGCCACCACCGACTACAACGAGCTCCGGCACGCCGACGCGATCCTGATCGCCCTGCCGACGCCGCTCTCGAAGCAGCGCGAGCCGGACCTGTCGATCGTCACGAGCGCGGTCGAGCAAATCGGCGTCCGCCTCCGCAACGGCCACCTCGTCGTCCTCGAGTCGACGACCTACCCCCGCACGACGCGCGAGGTGGTTCTCCCGATCCTGGAACGCAATGGCCTCAAGGTGGGCCGCGACTTCCATCTGGCCTTCTCGCCCGAGCGCGTCGACCCCGGCAACGAGATCTGGACGACCAAGAACGTCCCGAAGGTCGTCGGTGGAATCACGCCCGCGTGCACCGAGCGCGCCGCGCAGCTCTACGAGGGCGCCGTTGACAACGTCCACCGCGTCTCGACGCCCGAGGCGGCCGAGTTGACGAAGCTCCTCGAAAACATCTTCCGCTCGGTCAACATCGCGCTCGTCAACGAACTCGCGCAGCTCTGCGAGCGGATGGACATCGACGTCTGGGAGGTGATCGAGGCCGCGGCGACCAAGCCGTTCGGCTTCATGAGCTTCCAGCCGGGGCCGGGCCTGGGCGGCCACTGCATCCCGATCGACCCCTTCTACCTCACCTGGAAGGCGCGCGAGTACGACTTCTCGACCGAGTTCATCGAGCTGGCCGGGAAGGTGAACGAGAACATGCCGTACTACTGCAGGTCGCTCGTCTCGCAGGCGCTCAACCACGGCCGGCAGCGCTCGGTGAGCGGGTCCAAGGTGCTCGTGCTCGGCGTGGCGTACAAGTCCGACATCGGGGACATCCGGGAGTCGCCGGCGCTGAAGCTGATCGCGCTGCTCCAGGCGGCCGGCGCGGAGATCGCGTATCACGACCCCTACGTGGACGAGCTCCACGAGGCCGGACTGAAGTCGGTCCCGCTCGAGCCGGCCGCGTACGACTGCGTCGTGATCGTGACCGCGCACTCGCACGTCGACTACGACGACCTGGTGGACAAGGCACACGTCGTCGTCGACCTCCGCAACGCCACCGGCACGGCCGGGCGCGCAAGCAAGAAGGTCTGGACGCTGTGATCAAGGTCGGGCTCGCGGGCCTCGGCTACTGGGGCCCCAATCTCGCGCGAAATTTCGACGACCTCGGCGAGCTGGCCTGGATCTGCGACATCAACACCGATCTGCTCGACCGGTACAGCGCGCGCTACCCCGACGCGCACACCACCGACCGCTACGACGACCTGCTCGAGGACGACTCGGTGCAGGCGATCGTGATCGCGACGCCGGTGCCGACGCACGCGGACCTGGCGAGGCGCGCGCTCGCCGCCGGGAAGCACGTCTTCGTCGAGAAGCCGCCGGCACTCAGCGGGGAAGAAGCGGACGAGCTCGTCACGCTGGCCGAGGAGCGCGATCTCGTGCTGCTCCCAGGGCACCTCCTGCTCTACCACCCGGCGGTCGCCAAGCTACAGCAGCTGATCGACTCGGGCGAGCTCGGTGAGATCCTCTACATCTACGGCAACCGCCAGAACCTCGGCCAGATCCGCAAGGACGAGAACGCCCTCTGGTCGCTCGGCGTCCATGACCTGTCCGTGATCCTCCACCTCGTCGGCGAGGAACCCTCGGAGGTCTGGGCCCGCGGCGAGTCGTTCATCCACGAAGGGGTCGAGGACGTCGTCTTTTGCTACCTGCGCTTTCCCTCGGGAATCGTGGCGCATATGCACCTCTCCTGGCTCGACCCGCACAAGATGCGGAAGATGACGGTCGTCGGCCGGAACAAGATGGCGGTCTTCGACGACATGGAGCTCGAGCGCAAGGTGACCGTCTACGACAAGGGCACCGAGCAGCGCGCGGAGAGCTACGGCGAGTGGCGCACGCGCACGGGCGACATCTACATCCCGAAGATTCCGAACGACGAGCCGCTGCGACTCGAGTGCCGCCACTTCCTCTCCCTCGTGGCCGGTGACGGCGACAGGCTCGAGGCTGCGCGGGAAGGTGCGGTCGTCGTCCGCGTGCTCGAGCAGCTTCAGGCGAGCCTCGAACGCGCGCCGGCTTGAACTACACGGTCGGCGAGAACGTCGTCATCTACCCGGGGACGGTGATCGGTGACGGTTGCCAGATCGGCGACAACGTCGTGCTCGGAAAGCAGCCGGCGCTCTCGTCTCGGTCGACCGCCCCGCGGGAGGAGCTGCCGCCGCTAGAGCTCGGCGAGGGGACGATCGTCTCGACCGGATCGATCGTGTTCGCCGGCACCATCGTCGGCGCCCGCTCGATTCTCGGCGACCAGAGCTGCGTGCGCGAGCGCTGCACGCTCGGCGACGACGTCGTGGTCGGGCGGGGGTCGCTCGTCGAGAACGACACGACAATCGGCGCCCGGACGAAGATCCAGGCGAACGCCTATGTGACTGCCTACTCCACGCTCGAGGACGACGTCTTCATCGCGCCCTGCGTCGTCACCACCAACGACAACTTCATGGGCCGCACGGAGAAGCGGCACGCGCTGCGGAAGGGGCCGACGATCCGGCGCGGAGCCCGCGTCGGAGGCGGTGCGGTGCTCCTACCCGGAATCGAGGTGGGAGCGGAGGCGTTCGTCGGCGCGGGGGCGGTCGTCATCCGCGACGTTCCGCCGAAGGCGCTCGTCGTCGGGAATCCGGCGAGGCAGATCCGGGATGTTCCGGAGGAAGAGCTCCTCGCCGAGTAGCGGTCAGCGGGCGAGCCTGAGCCTGTAGGTCGCCGTCCCGGGCTCCGAGATCTTGACCTGCACGAAGTACACACCGCCCCGCCTCGCGCGGAAGCTCAGGTACTCCCGGCTCCCGGACCGTGACGAGGTCGCGGTCGGCTGGCGAAGCCGGTCGATTCGCGTCGTGCCCGGCTTCCAGAGCGCGAGGTTGAGGTCGGCCTTCGCCGGTCCCGACAGCGACAGGGTGATCCGCTGGCGCCGCTTCAGCCGGACGGCGAAGACGTCATTCTGGTCGTCCCAGTAGTCGACGCTCGCCTGGAGCGACCGCTTCTTGCTCGAGAGCGCGAACGCCCGAGCGCCGGCGTTGTCGTTCGTCTCGTACCGGTCGGGCGGCGGGACCCGGCCGGGCCAAGCGATCGCGTTCGTCGTGTCGAGGCGGCCCCAGCCCGTCTGCGGGTCGCGGCCGTCGACGCAGCGGCGGCAGCCGGTGGCGGCGGTCTGGTCCGCGGCGGCGCGCTCCATCAGGCCGACGACCTGCTCTGCGCGCAGCACCGGCCACTCGAGCCGCACGAGCACGGCTGCCGCCGAGACGAGCGCGGACGCGAACGACGTTCCCTGCGCGTGGCGGTATTCGGGCGGCCCACAGTCCGAGTAGCCCTGCTCGAGACAGGTCGGGCGCTGCGCCGTCAGCGGCCGAGGCAGCGTCGAGAGCAGATCGTCGCCGGGAGCGGCGATGTCGTTGTAGAGCGGATCGCGGTTCGAGTACAGCGGCACGCTTCCGTCCCGCGCAAGTGCGCTCACACCGAGCACATGCGGCAGCGCGGCCGGATAGCTCGCGTACCGCCACGGCTGCTCCGGCGCCTGGTCGCCGTTGCCGACCGCGGCCACGACGACTGCGCCCCGCCGGATCGCATATGCGACGGCGCTCGCCTCGAGCGGCGAGTAGCTGTCGCGCGAAGAGTCGAACGGGTCCCGCATACCGCCGAGGCTGAGATTGATCACGCGCGCCCCGTGGTCGACCGCCCACCGGATCGCACGCGCCTCCGCCTCGAGCGGGACGACGCCGTCGTAGCGGACGACCTTCGCGACGAGGAGCTGCGCAGGGAAGGCCATCCCGGCGATTCCCACCTGGTTGTCGATCCGGGCTGCGATCAGGCCGGCGACGAAGGTGCCGTGGCCCTGCGTGTCCTTGAGCGCCGAGCCGCCGACGAAGCTCTTGTAGCCGGCGATCCGCCCCTTGAACTCGGGATGGCCCGCGTCGACGCCGGAGTCGATCACCGCCACGCGCATGCCGGGCAGCGTCGGCCGCAACGCCCAGGCGTCGAACCCGCGCACCGCGGTCACGTACCACTGCCGCACGAAGTACGGATCAGTTGGCGCAAAGGCGATCGTCCGGCGCCCGCCGAGCCGCTCGACGTACGAGACCCCGAAGGTGCCACGGATGCCTCGCGACGAATTGGCGCGCAGGGAGACGGCGAACGGCCCGATCACCGACGCCTCGCCGCCGGTCTTGGCCTCCAGCCGGGCCGCGAGCGCCTCGGCCTTGGAGCCCGGCGCGACCCCCACGGCGAAGCGGGCGGCATGCGCCGCCCCTGGAAGCGCCAGGGCGCCAGCGACCAGAAACACGAGAACCGCAGATCTCATCCGCTCACCACCAGCGTCGAGCTGGTTCCTGCGACCAGTCCCCGGCCCGGCGTTGGTACCACCGCACGGTAGCTCCCCGGAGGG
Organism: Gaiellaceae bacterium; assembly: GCA_035605555.1. Lineage (GTDB taxonomy): Bacteria > Actinomycetota > Thermoleophilia > Gaiellales > Gaiellaceae > JACDAN01. The sequence continues at coordinate 4,360 of DASTHD010000200.1, read as the reverse complement.
ACATAGATGCGGGCGGAGAAGTCGCCGCGCGCGTCGACGGTGGCGCGGCCGACCGTCTGCCACGTCCTCCCGCTCAGCTTCTGGACCTCGACGCCGGCGCCGGCGAGCAACGGCTTCACGCTGCCGCGGAGCTCCATCGCGTCCGTCACCGGCGAGAGCGCCACCTGCGGAGCGACCAAGACGCGCGTGGGCGCCGTCCGCGCTGTCCCCGCCGCCAGCCGGTACACCGCCGTCGTCGTCGGTCGGACCGTAACCGTGAAGGCCCCGCCGCTCACCGGCTGAACCTGCGCCACCGAGCGCCAGGTGGAGCCGGACTGCTGCTCCAGCACGACCTTGGCGAGGCCGCGCGCCGTTCCCGTCAGCTTGCCGGCGGAGCCGTACGCGATCGGCTTCGTCGGCACCGGCAGCGCGAGCACGCCGACGCGGAACCAGGTTGAGCGCAGGTCCAGCACACGCCGGACGTCGCTGCCGCGCATCGTCACCTGCCCCAGGGTTCCGACCCCCGTGACTGTGCTGACTCGGGAGGACCGATTCACCATGGTTCGAACGTCGGTCAGCCGGCCCGGCGCCTTGATCGCCTTCTGGAGGCGGCTGACCGGGAAGACGAGCGGGCCCCAGATGTGGTGTGGCGAGAGCGAGTCGTACGGATCGTCGACCGAGACGAGGTACGGGATTGGCTTCGAGCCGACGAACACGTCGGTCACCGAGGCGGTCTTGCCGCCCGAGGTCGAGAAGAAGTAGGTGAGCGCCAGCTGGCCTCCGTACGTGAGCACCTCGCCGGCGGTCCCGTCGACCGCGGCCGTCGTAGTCTCGACCTCCTCGTCGATCCCACGGTAGACCTGACTGCGCACGTCCGGGTACAGGTCGAAGTCGCCGTCGGTCTTGCGGGTCGCCAGCGCGTAGGACCGCGCGGCGACCGCCTGCGCCTTCAGCACCTCGGCGGGCCAATCGTCCGGGACCTCCGACGGGACGACGCCGTAGAGGTACTGCTCGAGGCCGACGACATTGATCGCGCGAAGACGGCCCTTCTGTAGGTCGACGCGGATCGAGCCGCGGTAGCGCCGGCCGAGCCGCAGTGGCTCCTGGCCCGGGAGGAACGTGAGCGGCGCGGTGAGCGCGATCTTTTTCTTCCCGCCCTTGGGCAGGATCTTCAGGCCGGGGCCGAGCGTGAGCGGCCCGGCTGCCAGCGCCTTCACCTTCCCGGTGGCATCCCTGACCCGGAACGGCGCCGCGGAGGCAAGGTCGAGCCGTCGCTTGCCCGCGGCGAGCAGCACGCGCACCTTCGAGACTGGCGCGTCGCCGATCGTCGTGCCGCGGTAGTAGTGGGCGAGGATCCGGTCGTAGGACCAGCCTTTCCGCGCGAAGCCGTTCGCGCCCCACTGGCTCATCCCGACGCCGTGGCCCCAGCCGCGGCCGTTGATCACGAACACGGGCTCGCCGGGCTTCGGTCCGGCCGGTGCCTGGCGCGGTTTGCGCGCAGTTGATCCCGCAAACGCCAGTCCGGCCACGAGAAAGCCGCAGATGACGCCTGCTGTCAGGGCGATGGCTCGAGACATGGCGACCCGGTTCCCGCGGGAACGGGTTTGAGGCTAGCGCATGGTGCCGGCGGGAACCGGGTTCTTTACAGGGTTTTCAAAGCTGGCCGATGCGGCAAAACCAGTTCTCGTGGCGGTTCGAATCGACATCCTCCCGCCGCGCTACGAGAATGTCGTCCATCTCGCCCGCGGCGGCATGGGCGATGTCTACCGCGCGACCGACACGTCCCTCGGCCGGACCGTGGCGATCAAGGTGCTCTCGGAGCGCTACGCGGGCGACGGCGACGTCCGCCGCCGGTTCAAGAACGAGGGGTTCGCCGCGGCTCGCCTCTCGGGCGCGCCGCACACGGTGACGATCTTCGACGTCGGCGAGGCGGAGGAGCAGCCCTACATCGTGATGGAGTATCTCGAGGGCGGCTCCCTCGAGGATCGGCTGAACTTGGGGCGACCCGCGACGGGCGAGATCCTCCGCTGGCTCGAGCAAGCGGCCGCCGCGCTCGACGCCGGGCATGCGGCCGGAGTGGTGCACCGAGACGTCAAGCCGGGCAACCTCCTCCTCGACGGTCGCGGCGACATCCACGTCGCGGATTTCGGCGTCGCGAGCGCTGTGGGCCTCGACTCGCTGACGATAACCGGCACGGTGCTCGGCACGGCCGGCTACCTCTCGCCCGAGCAGGCGCAGGGGCAACGGGCGACACCGGCCAGCGACCGATATGCCCTCGGTGTGGTGGCGTACGAGCTCCTGACGGGCAGGCGGCCGTTCGAATCGGAAAACCCGACGGCGGAGGCGACGGCGCACGTGACCGCGCCTGTGCCGACGATCAGCAGCGAGGCGGAGGTACCCGCCGAGCTCGACCCTGTCTTCCGCCGGGCGCTGGCGAAGGATCCCGCGGCGCGATACCCGAGCGCTGAGGCGTTCGTCGCCGACCTCCGCGACTCGCTCAACGGGCCGGCTGAGGAGACTGGGGCGACCGTCGCGCTCCCGGAGTACGGCCACGCTCCGACCTCACGACGGAACCGGGGCTGGCTCCTCGTGGTACTGGGCGCGCTCGCGCTCGCACTCGCCGCGGGAGGACTGGCGCTCGCGGGCGTCTTCGGAGGTAGCGAGCCGCAGACGCGCACGGTGGTGAGGCAGACCACGGTGCAGGGGGAGCCGACGACGGTGCGGGAGACCGTGACGCAACAACCTCCGCCGCCCGCTCCGCCGCCGCCATCCCCGTCGCCCTCCCCGTCGCCCCCGCCGGCGCCGAGCGCGAGGTCGGGCCAGCAGCTGACCGATCAGGCGACGTCGCTCCTGCGCCAGGGCCGCTGGGCGGAGGCCGAGCAGGTTGCCCGGCAGGCGGTGCAGAAGCTGAATGGGTCGGGCGAGCTGTACGAGGCGTACGCCAACTACAACCTCGGCCGCGCGCTCGTCGAACAGAACCGCTGCGACGAGGCGCTCCCGTATCTCGACCGCTCGGAGCAGATCCAGGGCTCGAGGCGCGAGATCCGCCAGGCTCGCGCGAAGTGTCGGTAGCGCCTCAGCCGAGCCGCTGGGCGTACTGCTGCTCGTAGTACGAGCGGTACTCGCCGGACTTGAGCGGCTCCCACCACGCACGGTTATCGCGGTACCACTCGACCGTCTGCGCAAGCCCTTCTTCGAGCGAGTGTTCGGGGCTCCAGCCCAGGCCGCGGGCCTTTGAGTCGTCGAGGGAGTAGCGCCGGTCGTGCCCCGGCCGGTCGTCAACGTGGCGGACGAGCGAATCGTCGGCGCCCGTCAGCTCGAGGATGCGAGTAGTGATCTCGAGGTTCTCGTGCGGCTCGCCACCGATGTTGTAGATCTCGCCCGCACGGCCCTGCCGTAGAACGAGCTCGATCCCGGCGGCGTGATCCTCCGCATGGAGCCACTCCCGGACCTGCTTGCCGTCGCCGTAGACGGGGAGCGGCTCACCGTCCAGCGCGTTCGTCGTGAAGAGGGGGATCAGCTTCTCCGGGTACTGGTTCGGCCCGTACGTGTTCGCGCCGCGCGTGATCAGCGCGTCGACCCCGTACGTGCGGACGTACGCGATCACCTGCAGGTCGCCGCCCGCTTTCGATGCCGAGTACGGGCTCGACGGATGGAGGCGATCCTCCTCGGTCGAGTGCACCCCAGATGGGACGTCGCCGTACACCTCGTCGGTCGAGACGTGGACGAGCCGAATTCCGTGCTCGCGGACATACTCCAGGAGCACGTGCGTCCCGTAGACGTCCGTCTGAATGAAGTCGCCGGCCGCCAAGATCGACCGGTCGACGTGCGTCTCGGCGGCGAAGTTCACGATCGCTCCGCACCCGTCGGCAGCCTCTGCCACGGCCTCGGCGTCGGCAATGTCGCCCTGGAGGAACGTGTGCTCGACGCCGCTCAGGTTCGCCGGGTTGCCCGAGTACGTGAGCTTGTCGAGGACCCGGACGGTCTCGCCGGCCGCAGCGAGCCGGCGGGCGAAGTGGGAGCCGATGAAGCCGGCACCTCCGGTCACGAGCACGCGCATGGCCGAAGAGGGTACCCGCGCCGGTCAAGGGCGGCGGCCGAGGGGCCGATACCAGGCGGGTGAGCTCCGCCGCCAGGACGATCACGCGGGTTGCCCGCCCGCAGGTCTCCACGATGCCGCTCTTCGCGGCGACGATCTTCCTCGCCGCCGGGCTCGTCTTCCTCGTCCAGCCGCTCGTGGCCAAGATGCTGCTCCCGGTCTTCGGCGGCACGCCCGCGGTCTGGGCGGTCTCGCTCGTCTTCTTCCAGGCCGTCCTCCTCGCCGGCTACTGCTGGGCCCACCTGTCCCTCCGGCTCCTCCCCCTGCGGAGACAGCCCTTCG
>DASTHD010000199.1:0-2849 GCA_035605555.1 Gaiellaceae bacterium | reverse complement strand
CCTGCGCGAGGCCGGCGATGAGGCGAGCTTGTTCGAGCGAGGTCAGTCGGAACGAATCCTTTCGCGTCTCTCGTTCAGAGTCTAGCCGCGGGCCCCGCTGTACAGACCCCGGCGCTCGATTTCCCGCGCCACGGCCGGTGGAACGAGGTCGTCGATCGGCTCTCCACGGTCGAGGCGCTCACGGATTTCCCTCGACGAGACCGCATGCTGCTCGATCGGGAAGACCTCGACGTCGCCCGTGGGCTCCTGCTGTCCGGGCCGCCGGGCGACCGCGACGGGGATCCGCCGCAGGATCTCTTCCGGCTCCTTCCACGTGTTGAACGCGGCCCATTCGTCGGCACCGATGGCCAAGACGGCGTCCTCGAATTGCGCGTCCCGGAGGAGATCGACTGTGTAGGCGTGGTCGTCGAGCCGGATGTCCGTTCGGGGCAGGTGACCGAACGCGAGTCGCGCCAGCTCCAACCGCCTCTGCGGATCGAGATCCGTTGGCTTGTGACCGGGCTCGGCCACGACGAGGATGAGCAAACGGTCGGCACCGAGCCGGTTCAGCGCTCCCTCCGCGAGCGCCACGTGCCCGAGATGAGGCGGGTCGAAGACGCCGCCCAGGACGGCGGTTCTCACAGCGTCACCGTCTCGTCGCCGAGCTCGACCTCGACGCCTGCCTTCGCGCCGGCAGCCCTAAGCGCCTCCTCCAACTCTTCACGCTCGGGCGGCGTGCCGACGACGCGAAAGCCGCGATCGGTGCGGAAGATCCGATAAGCGGCCCCCGTGGGTCGCGGCCGGTAGACGAGGTAGTCCACGAGCCCATCCTCCGTCTTCTCCGGCTCGGGCGCGGCGGGGCAGAGCTCGAAGAGCGCCCGCTTGAGCTCGTCGATGCCGTCGCCGGTCGCTGCCGACGTGCGCACCACGCGCAGGACACGCGGGTCGTCCGTCGAGAACTCGGCCTCCGGCGCGATGTCGACCTTGTTCAGGACGACGATCTGCGGGAGCGCGTCGAGCCCGGCGCCGTACGCGCCCAGCTCGCGATCGATCATCGCGAAGCGCTCGGCCGCATCCTCCTCGGACGCGTCGATCACGTGGACGAGGAGGCGGGCGCGCTCGAGGTGCGCCAGGAACTCATGGCCGAGCCCGATCCCCTCGCTCGCTCCCTCGATCAGCCCGGGAACGTCGGCGACGATCAACTGCCGCCCGTCCGGCGCGTCCACCGTGCCCAACACGGGTGACAGCGTCGTGAACGGATACTCGGCGACCTTCGGCTTGGCGTTCGAGATCCGACGCAGGAGCGAGGACTTCCCGGCATTCGGCAGGCCGACAAGCGCGGCATCGGCGAGCAGCTTGAGGCGCAGCTGGAGATCTGCCTTCTCTCCCGGCTGCCCGACCTCGGCAAAGCGCGGGGCACGCCGCGTCGGCGTCGCGAAGCGCCGGTTGCCGCGGCCGCCGGCGCCGCCACGCGCGACGACGACACGCGAACCAGGCGCGGCGAGGTCGGCGATCAGCCGCTCCTCCTCGTCGAGCACCTGCGTGCCGGCAGGGACCCGGAGGACGACTTCCTCGCCCGCTGCTCCGTGCTTGCCCGCGCCCTGTCCGTGACCGCCTCGGTCCGCCCGATAGCTCCGCGGCGCCTGGTAGCGCCCCAGATCGCGCAGGTCGGGATCGGCGACGAGCACTACGTCGCCGCCACGTCCGCCGTCCCCCCCGTCCGGGCCGCCCTTGGGCACGTACTTCTCGTGCCGGAAGCTGAGCGCGCCGTGGCCGCCGCGCCCCGCCTCCACGCGGATGCGGGCCCGGTCGTGGAACATCGGCGTTCTACTAGTCGCTCTGAGGCTCGCCGACGGCGATCGTGCGGCGCTCGCCGCTGCGACGGAACTCAACCCGCCCGTCGCGCGTCGCGAAGATGGTGTCGTCCCGGCCGATGCCGGCCCCTGGGCCCGGGATGAAGCGCGTGCCACGCTGCCGGACCAGGATCATCCCGGAGCGAACGTTCTGCCCGTCGTAGATCTTCACGCCGAGGCGCTTCGCCTGCGAGTCGCGCCCGTTGCGGGAAGAGCCGAGTCCTTTCTTGTGCGCCATTAGGTCGTCGCTTTCGTCGTCGTCTTCGTCGTCCTCGCCCTCGTTCTCGAGGACGTTGTAGCGGACCGCGTGCGCTTCGGCTTCTCTTTCGCGGTCTCCTCCTGCTTCTTGGCCGTGCTGCGCTTCGGCCCGATCGACTGGATCTCGATCTGCGTCAGCTTGCTGCGGTGGCCGGTGTGCCGGCGATAGCCCGTCCGGCGCCGGTACTTGCCGATTCGGATCTTCTCGCCCTGGACATGTCCGAGCACCTTCGCCGTGACGTGCTGGCCCTTCGGCTTGAGCTCCGCCTTGCCGTCTCCGCCCTCGAACAGGACGTCCGGATGGAATGTCTTGTTCTCGGCGAGATCGAGCCGGTCCACGAGCAGCTTCTCGCCTTCACGGACGACGTACTGCTTGCCTCCGAGCTTGATGATTGCGTAACCGGCCATGGAAAACGCGGGGGGTCACCCCGCGGGTCGGTCAGTCTACCAGCGCTTTTATGTGGTGGTTTCGGCGGTTTCCGCCGTCTCTGCCTTCGCCGCCGGCTTCTTGCGACGACGGCCGCCCCGACTCCCACGCCGCGTCTTCTTGCGCTTCGGCTGCTCGCCGTTGGCGGTCTCCTTCTCCTGGCCCGTCGCGCCCAGCGCCGGATCGGGCACGTGGATCAAGGCCGGCGTCGCCTCGGGCTGGCCGTCCTCACTCACCTCAGCCGCAACCGCCGGCTTCTTCTTCCGCCTCCGGCCTCCCCGCGAACCACGGCGGGTCTTTTTCTTCTTCGGCGCCTCCTCTTCGGCCGGAGC
>DASTHD010000169.1:0-2381 GCA_035605555.1 Gaiellaceae bacterium | reverse complement strand
GAGCGGCCCCGCCCGAGTCTGCGACGTCGGGACCGGCTCGGGCGCGATCGCGATCGCCATCGCCCGCGCCTGCCCCGAGGCCCTCGTCTGGGCCACGGACACAAGCCGCTATGCCGTCGCGCTCGCACGCGCGAATGTCCGGCGGCACGGGCTGGACGGACGCGTGGTCGTGGAGCACGGCGACCTGCTCGACCCCGTTCCGGGACAACTCGACGTCATCGTCGCGAACCTCCCCTACCTTCCGCTCGAGCTCGCCGCACAACGGCCGGAGCTCGCAGCCGAGCCGCCTGAGGCCGTCTTTGCCGCAGGCGACGGGCTCGACCCATATCGCCGCCTCCTCGCCGCGGCCCCGGAGCGGCTCGTCCCCGACGGCCGCCTCCTGATTCAGCTCCACCGCCGGGTCCATTCGTTCTCCCGGTCCGCGCTCGACGCTCGCTAAGGTCCGTTCGATGCGGCGGATCCACGTTGCGGCGGTCTCCGTGCTTGCGATCTTGCTGGTGGCGAGCGCCGCGTCGGCGAGCGGGATCAGGCGCGTAGGACCGAAAGCGAACGGCACGTCGATCACGATTTCGCGGGCGACCACGCTCGTCGTCTCGCTGCAGGGGAACCCGAGCACGGGGTTTTCCTGGCGCGTCCAACGTGTCACCCGAACCGTCCTGAAGCCGCTCAGCGTGCGGTACCTGCCCAAGAAGCCGCTCCCCGGCCACATCGGGGGCGGCGGCACCTACTACCTCCGGTTCCGCGCAGTCGGCGCGGGCACGACTCGCCTGAGGCTCGTCTACGTCCGGGCAGATCCGACGAACGCTGTGCCGGCGAAGTCGTTCAGCCTGCGCGTCCGCGTACCTGCCTAGCCCCCGAGCGTCACGACCTCGTCCACGAGGTCGAGGCCCTCGGGCCGGTGCGTGATCAGGAGCACGGTGCGGCCCTCGGCGGCCGCGAAGACGTCCCTAATCAGGGCTGCCGCCGTCTCGGGATCAAGGTGGGCGGTCGGCTCGTCAAGGACGAGCAGGGGCGCGCGCGTGAGCAGCGCCCGGGCCACCGTCAGCCGCTGGCGTTGTCCGCCCGAGAGGCGCTCACCCTCCTCGCCGACCAGCGTGTCGAGCCCGTCCGGGAGCGCGGAGACCCAGAGGTCGAGCCGAGCCTCCCGCAGCGCTCCCCACAGCTCGCCCTCGGTCGCGTCGGGCCGGGCGAGCTGAAGGTTGGCGCGGATCGTCGAGTTGAAGACGTGCGCATCCTGGCCCGCCAGGGCGAACATCGCACGGACGTCGTCCTGACGGTATTCGCGGATGTCGCGGCCGGCGATCGTGACGCGTCCCTCCTCCGGGTCGAGGAAGCGCAACAGCAGGTTCGTCACCGTCGTTTTCCCCGCTCCGCTCGGGCCGAGGAGCGCGATCCGGCTGCCGGGCGGCAGTGCCAGTGTCAGCGCGCGTAGTACCGGTTCGTCCGCCATCGGGTACCGCGCCGTGACGCCCTCCAGGGCGATCGGGGCCCCTCGCTGTGGTGCAGGGACCGCTTCGTCCGGGTCCCGGACGAGCGGGCTGCGGTCGGTCAGCTCGACGACGCGCCTCCCGGCGCTCCGTGTCGCAGACAGCTCCCGGGCGGCGGCGGTGAGCGGCGTGACCGCGTCAAAGGAGGCGAGCGTGAGCAGGGCGAGGGTCGCGAGGAGCACGCGGTCGACATCCGCCGCGATGGAGACGGCCAGCACGGCGGCGACGGTGACGCCGGCCGTCAGGACGACGAGCGCGTCGCCTAGACCGGCGGCGAGGGCCTGCCGCCGGCTGAGCCGCGCGAGCTCGTGGTCGGCCGCCCGGAGCCGAGCCAGCGTCCGCTCCTCGCAGCCGTAGGCGACGAGCTCGGGAGCCCCGCGCAGGACCTCGACCAGGTCGGCGGTGAGCTCAGCGCATGCCGCGACCTGCCTTCGCCCGGCTCTGCGCGTCGCCTCAGCAGCCACCAGCGGCACGGCTGCGCCTCCGACGAGCAGGCCACCGCCGAGCACGAGGGCCGCAGCCGGCAGGAACACGGCGGTTACTGCGACGCTCGCCGTTCCCACCGCCAGTGCGACGACCGGCGGGCCGATACCGCGGACGTAGAGCGCCTGGAGCGCGTCCACGTCTCCGACCATCCGCCCCAGGAGCTCGCCGGAGCGGTACTGGGCGAGCTCCGCCGGCGCCAGCGGCTCGATGCGCTCGTAGAAGCGTGCGCGGATGCGGCCGAGGGCGCGCAGGGCCGCGTCGTGCGAGGCGAGCCGCTCGAGGTAGCGCGCGAGCGGTCTGGCGAGGCCGAAGAACCGCACCGCGACGATCGCGACGGTCAGGGAGAGGATCGGCGGCTGCTCGGCCGCGCGCGAGATCAGGTACCCGGCAGTCGTCATCAGCGCAACG
>DASTHD010000153.1:0-6482 GCA_035605555.1 Gaiellaceae bacterium | reverse complement strand
ACCTACCTGCTCGAGGATTGCACCTCACCCGTGGTCGTGCCGGGGATGGACTACACAGAGCAGGCGGACGCAGCGTTCGACCGCTTCGCCGCCGCCGGGATGCACGTCGTCCGGTCGACCGAGCCCATCTCGAGCTGGCCCGGGATCCCCGCGATCGTCAGCTGACGAGCTCGACCCGCGAGTTCGGGCGGTAACGCCGCCCGGCCTTCGCGCTGGGACGTCCGTCCGTGAGGACGACGTCGGCCGTGAAGTCGTTCTCGCCGCGGATCAGCGCAGAGCCGACGCCGTACGAGTCGACCGGGACGCCCTGCTCCTCGAACTCGCGAATCCGCTCGGCGTTCATCCCGCCCGAGACGACGATCTTCACGCGCTCGAAGCCGTCCCGGTCGAGCGCTTCGCGGACCTTCCGCACCAGGCGGTCGTTGACCCCGCGCGGGTCGAAGTCGCCCATCTCGTTCCACAGCGACCGGTCGACGAGCGAGCGGGAGGTGTCCAGCCGAACGCCCCAGAGCCGGTCTCCGAGCGCTCGGGCCACCTCGAGCGAGGTCCGCACCGAGTCGTTTTCGAAATCGGCGAGGACGACGATGTTGACGTCCGGGTCCATGTGCTCGGCGAACTTCGTCGCAGCAAGAACCGTGTTCCCGCCGTAGGACGAGATCAACGAGTGCGGCACGGTCCCGATCGCGGCGCCGCCCCACCAGGAGGTGTTCGCGCTCGTCGTCATGCCGATCGGCGTGCCCACCGTCGACCCTGCGACATAGGCCGCGTAGCCGTCGCCGGTCTGGACGCGATGATGGTCGTAGCGGGCCGGCATGAACAGGATCGTCTTCCCGTTCGCCGCCTCGACGACCTTCTTCACGTTGGAGGCGATCATCGTGCGCCGCGCGAGCACGCCGAGATAGACGGTCTCGAGGTGGGCGAAGCCCGTGTAGTCCCCCTCGATCGTCATCACGGTCTCCCAGGGTGAGATCTCGTCGCCGTCGTAGAGCGCGTGCACCGTCAGCCCCTCCCAGTCCTCGGCGCAGAGCTTGAGCACGGCGATCGCCTCGTCGATGCCGCAGAGGATCGCGTCCCGCTTCTGGAAGACCTGCATCACGACCCTGGGGTACCGGCCGTCCTCGAGCAGCACGTGGCGCGTGCGGTTGAAGTACTCGTCTGTGTAGTAGCCCTCCCGGATCTTGTCGACGGGGAGGTCGAAGATCTCCGGCGGGAGGCGCTTACCCCGGGTCTCGACGGCCAAGCGCTTCCTCCTCGAGCCGGACGCACTCGGCGAGCGCGGCCTCCGCGACCTCGAGCTGCTCTGGCGTCGGCTCGGCCGTCCCGAGGCGGTGCTGGAGCTCGTGCCCCGGCCGGGCCAGCAGCTTGGACAGCCGGCTGTCGGGGTTCCTGGTCATCCAGCCGAAGATCTCGGTCGAGGCGGCGAGCGCGCCGAGTGAGGCGGCGAGACGCGCCGGCCCGCGCAGGTGCGCCGGCGCCTTCGCCGCGAGGGCGTTGCCGACCGCCATCGTGCCGAGCAGCGGACCGATGAGATGCGAGCCGCAGCGCTCGTGCTCCTTCTCGCGCGGCTCGCCGTGCTCGTACGTGCCGATCGAGATGTGCTCGGCGCCGTGGTAGGCGGCGAGCGTCGTCCCGCGCAGCGCCACGGCGGCCGGGGCGAGCGAGACGAGCCCCGCAAGGAGCTCCTTCGCCGCAGGGCCGAGCTTCGAGCCCCTGACGACCTGCGTCGCGCCGGCACCGGCCACCATCGCGGCCAGGACGGCGGGGCGCTCGAACGGCAGCCGCACTTCGGGCAGCGCCCGGCGGACGATCGGCAGCAACAGGAAGACCTCCGCCACTCGCGCTGGGCCGCGCAGCAGCGGCTGGTCGACGCTCGCGGCGCGGAGGCGCTTGAAGTCCGACGCCTGCTTCAGCGTCCCGTCGGGAAGCCGGACTGCGCACGCCCAGGCGTTGGGGCCGTGCACGAGCACCCCGTTCGCGAGGGCCATGCCGCCGAGCCGGATCTTCTCCTCGGACACGGCCCTACGGTAGCGATGCGATCCCGAGTGCCGCGTGACGAAGGAACCGGACGCCGAGCTCGAGATCGTCGAGCTCGATCCGCTCGTCCGCCGAATGGATCAGCCGCGCCGCGACCTCCGGCTCCATCGCGCGCATCGGGAAGAACCCGTACGAGACGGTCCCGAACGCCTGCCGCATCCAGTGGCTGTCGGTGAAGCCTGAGAGGAGCAGCGGCACCGTCTGCGCCTCGGGCTCGATCTCGGCCACGAACGACTCGATTACGTCCCAGAGCGGCGTGTCCACCGGTGAGCGAGTCCCGCCCTGACCCTCGATCCACTCGAAGTCGTACTCGGCGCCCTCGAGCTGGCGTGCGATCCGCGCCTGGATCTCGTCCTGCGTCCGCTCCGGGAGGATCCGGCAGTCGACCGTGATCTGGCAGCGGTTCGGGATCACGTTCCGCTTCTGCGACGCCTCGATCATGGTCGGAGCGAGCGTCGTGCCGAGCAGCGGCTCGACGATGTCGCCGGCGAGCGGGTGGACCGCTCTCGCGGCCGAGACAGCTCCTCGCGCCGACGGGACCTCGCCGCAGACGGCGCGGAGGAACGCCTCGACCTCGGGGCCGAGCTCCGGCTCCTCGCTGTAGGCGCCGAGCGCCTCGACGAGCGGTGCCGCCTTCACGAGCGCGTTGTCCGCGATCCCCGGCCGCGACGCGTGCCCGCTGCGCCCGTTGACGGTGAGGGTGAACGGCGAGCTCATCTTCTCGGCGGTCGAGCAGATCCAGAACGCCCGCCCGCCCAGAACGAGCCGGTCGCCCCCACCCTCGTTCACGCAGTACTCGGCCCGGACCGCCTCCGGGTGCTCCTGGACGAGCCACTGGAGCCCGAAGCCCGCGCCGACCTCCTCGTCGGCGCACGCGGCGAAGATCAGGTCGCCCGGCGGCTCGAACCCTTCCCGCGCGAGGGAGGCGATCGCAACGGCGCTTGCCGCGACCTGGCCCTTCATGTCGAGCGCGCCCCGGCCCCAGACCTGGTCGTCGCGCAACTCGCCCGACCAGGGATCGAGCTGCCACTCCTTCGGGTCGGCCAGGACCGTGTCGGTGTGCGAGAGCAGCACGAGCCGGGGGCCGTCGCCGCTGCCGGGGATCCTCGCGACGAGGTTCGCCCGCTCCGGCACCCGCGCGTACAGCTCGCACTGCACGCCGTGCGACTGGAGGTATTCGTGCAGGTGCTCCGCCGCCAGGGTCTCGTTTCCCGGCGGGTTCACCGTGTCGAGGCGGATCAGGTCCTGGAGGAGCCCGGCGGCCTCCTCGCGCAGCGAGATGGTCGTCACTTACTTCCGCGTGCCCAGCGTCAGCAGGTACGTCCTGGAGAAGACGATGCCGCCGTCCTGCCGCGAGGCCTCGTGCAGCTCGACGAAGTTCCGGTGCAGCTCCTCGCGCCGGTCGTCCTCGAGGTTGTCGGCGAGCACTCTCGTCGGCCCGTAATCGATCGAGAAGAGCTGCCAGACGTCCTCGCCCGAGTCCGCCCGCAGCACCGACTGCCGACGCTCGAGCTCGAGGTCGAAATCGTCGCCGAGCAGGCCGCGGACGTAGTCCTCGCCGCCGAACTCGAAGGGGTTCCGTGCGCCCTCAGGCGGCGGCGCCGGCTGGAATGGGCGCATCACGGCGAAGACCTCGGCCATCGCGGAATCGGGCGTCCAGCAGGCGAGCGCGATCCGACCGCGGGGCTTCGTCACCCGTGCGAGCTCGCGCGCAATCGCCTCGTGGTCGGGGGCGAACATCACGCCGAAGCTCGAGGCGACGAGGTCAAAGCTCGAATCCTCGAGCTCGAGCGCCTCCGCGTCGCCGACGCGGTAGTCGATCTCTAGGCCGCGCGCGTCCGCGCGCTCCTTCGCCTGCTCGATGAGCGCCGGCGCGATGTCGACGCCGACGACGTCGGCTCCCGCCTCCGCCGCCCGCTCCGCGACTGCGCCGGTCCCCGTCGCCAGGTCGAGCAGCCGCTCGCCGGGCTGTGGATCGAGGCGCTCGATCAGCACGTCGTGCACGTCACTGATCGTCTCGGTAACACCCTGGTAGGGGCCGGCCCCCCAGACGACCGCATGCCGTGCCTTCAGCTCTTCGAACGCCACTACTCCTCCTCCTTCGCCGCTGTCGTCAGCTCGTTCCTGGCCTGCCAGAGCTCCGGGTACAGCTTGTGCTTGATCAGTCCGCCGAGCAGCTCGACCGGCGTCCCCTGCGTCCCGACGACCTCGTCGCCGATCACCCGCGCGACGACCTTGTAGTGCCGGACCCGCCAGAGAATCAGCCGCTCGTCCCACTCGATCAGCGCCTCGGCCAGCTGGTACAGGTCTTCGTGCTCGCGGCCCTGCTGGTAGAGCTCGACGATGCTGAGGCCGCGCTCCCGCCGCAGCTCATGAAAGGCCTGCCCGAGGTCGGGCGAGACCTCCCGGATCCGCCTGAAGCCCGGCGAGTCGAAGCCGCTCCCATGCCCGAGCACCGGCCTGATCCAGCGCGTGTACTCCCAGGGCGACATCCGCTCGAGCATGTCCAGCAGCGTCGCGACGGTCTTCAGGCAGTCGTTGGCGCGGTGGAGCAGGCGTAGGGCTCCCGCAAGATCGCCGGCGCGCATGAGGCGCGTCGCCTCTTCGACCTCATTCCAGGCGAGCTTGAGCCAGAGCTCGGAGGACTGGTGGACGGTCTGGAACAAGAGCTCGTCGCGGTGGGCCCACTCGCCCTCGGCCTTCTGGAGCGCCAGCAGCTCGTCGGTGCGCAGGTACCGCTCGTAGTCGCTTGCGCCCGGACCTTCCAGGACCGGCGCGAACTCGTCGTCGGGCTCGCCGCTGCCGTGCCCCGGCGGGGTCTCAGTCGCGTCGGCACTGCCCACGAGGCCAGCATACTTTCCGGCCATGGGCGATCTCTTCTCCGACGCGGCCGACCAGCGGCTGCCAGAGTTCGCACCGCTCGCGCTGAGACTGAGGCCGCAGCGGCTCGAGGAGTTCGTCGGACAGGAGCACGTCCTCGGCGAGCGCTCCGCGCTTCGGCTCGCGATCGAAGAGGACCGAGTCGGCTCGATGATCCTCTACGGGCCGCCCGGCAGCGGGAAGACGACGTTGGCGCGCATCGTCGCGAACCAGACCGGCGCGGCGTTCGAGGAGCTCTCCGCGGTGTCGGCAACGGTCAAGGACGTCCGGGAGACGATCGCGCGGGGACGCGAGCGCCTCGGCGCGAGCGGGCAGCGGACGATCCTGTTCCTCGACGAGATCCACCGCTTCAACAAGGCTCAGCAGGACGCTCTGCTGCCGGCGGTCGAGGAGGGGATCGTCACGCTGATCGGCGCCACCACCGAGAACCCCTACTTCGAGGTCAACTCCGCCCTCCTTTCGCGCTCGCAGATCTACGAGCTGCATCCGCTCTCCGACGAGGAGCTCGTGGTCGTCGTCCGGCACGGCATCGAGGAGGTCGGAGCCGACGTACCCGACGAGATCGTCGAGCTGATCGCGCGCCGCGCCGGCGGCGATGCGCGCAACGCGCTGAACATCCTCGAGCTCGCGGCGCAGACGGCCCAGGCCGAGGGCGGCGAGGTCACCGAGGAGCAGGTGGAGGATGCAGCCCGCAAGCGACCGCTCGTCTACGACAAGGGCGGCGACGCGCACTACGACTTCATCTCCGCCTTCATCAAGTCGATGCGGGGCTCCGACCCCGATGCCGCCGTCTACTACCTGTCGGCGATGCTCGCCGGCGGCGAGGACCCGCGGTACGTGGCGCGGCGGATGATCGTGCTCGCCTCCGAGGACATCGGCAACGCCGACCCGCGCGCCCTCCAGGTGGCCGTGGCGGCGGCGCACGCGCTCGAGCACGTCGGGCTCCCGGAGGCCGAGCTGAACCTCGCCCAGGCGGCGATCTACCTGGCGCGGGCGCCGAAGTCGAATGCCGTGATCGAGGCGCTCCGCGAGGCCCAGGCCGACGTCAAGGAGCACGGCCACCTGCGACCGCCCGATCCGCTCAGAGACGCCAGCTACTACGGCGCGAGGAAGCTTGGCCGGGGCCAAGGCTATGTCTACCCTCACTCCGATCCCGCCGGCTTCGAGGTCGATCACCTGCCCGACGAGCTGAAGGGCCGCCGGTACTATCGACCGTCCGGGTCAGGCGAAGAGAAGGGGGACGACGATGCCGGTTGAGCGCACCGCGAACGCGGTCTGGGAAGGCGACCTGACGGGGGGCTCCGGCGAAGTCTCGACGGGGAGCGGCGTCGTCCGCAATGCCACGGTCGAGTGGAGCTCCCGGGCCGAGCAGGCCGACGAGAACACCAGCCCGGAGGAGCTGATCGCGGCCGCGCACGCAACCTGTATCTCGATGGCGCTTGCGCACGGGCTCGCCGAGGCCGGGACGCCGGCGCAGCGGCTCGAAAGCCAGGCGACGGCGACATTCGACCAGACGGACGAAGGCTTCCGGCTGACGACGATGAAGCTGTCGATCCGCGGCCAGGTCG
>DASTHD010000132.1:0-11695 GCA_035605555.1 Gaiellaceae bacterium | reverse complement strand
GATCGAGCGCGAGCCCGAGATCTTCGAGCGTGCCGACTGGGACGAGGAGGCGAAGACGCTGACGTTGTCCCTCCGCGGTCCCGGTGGCGAGTCGACGATGCGGCTCTCCTGGCTGCCCGCCCAGGAGTGGCGGCGCCTGCTTGTCGAGGCAGGGTTCGAGGTCGAGCGGGTCTACGGCTGGTTCGACTACCGGCCGTATCGCGGGGGCGAGGACTTCGTCTTCGTCGCGCGGCGACGCGACTAGCTTAGGAGGGTCTGGCGGAGTACAGGCTGTGCCGCAGGGCCGCGCTGCTCGCCCCGAGGACGGCGTCCTCAGTCGCACCCGTATCTCAGTCGATACGGGCGCTCCCTGCGTCCTTGCCTCGGAACGACCATCGCACCCCTGCGACGAGCGGTACTCCCCCAGGCCCTCCTAGAGCAGCTCGACCTGGTCGCCGGCGGCAACCTCGCCGCTCTGCACGACGCGCGCGAGCATCCCGCGCTTCCCGTCGATCTCGGCCTGCAAGCCGGAGCGGATCGCGTCCATCCGCTCGCACGGGTCGCAGACCATGGTGATCTCGAACTCCGCCTCGCCGATCCGGAGCCGCTGGCCGATCGGCCACTGATGGACGTCGGCGCCCTCGATCGTGAAATTCTCGCGGATGCGGCCGTACTCGACGCCGAGGTCGTCGAGGTGCTGCGCCGAGGCGAACAGCACCTGGCGCTTGGTCCCGGCTCGGGCGTGGGCGCAGCCGTCGAGGCCATGGCCCTCGATCGCCTGCACGCGGTCGCGCGTGTCCATCCGGCCGCTGTTCTTGGCCGGCGACGTCCACAGCCCCACGACGCTCGCCATCGAACCGACTCTACCTAGGCCGTCCGCCGTCGCCGCTCGTAGAGCGCGATCGCGGCCGTGATCGCGACGTTCAGCGACTCCGCCTGGGGCGCAAGGGGGATCGTCACGCCGAGCTCGCAGTCGGCGGCCACGTCGTCCGGCAACCCCTCTCGCTCGGCGCCGAGCACGAAGGTGGCGGGCTCCGGCAGCTCGAGCTCGGGCAGCGCCGCGCCGCCGCGGGTGAGCATCGCGATCCTGGGCCGCGGGGCGTCGTCGAAGCGGCCGAGCGGGACGCGGAAGACCGCGCCTGCCGAGGCCCGCAGCGCCTTCGAGCCGGTCGGATCGCCGCAGCCCGGCGAGAGCGCCACGAACGCCGGGCCGAGTCCGTCCGCCGCCCGCAATATCGTTCCGATGTTGCCCGGATCGACAACATGCCACAGCGCGACACCGACCCCCGGCGGATCGGCCGGATCGAGCTGCGGCGGGTCGTCCCGGCGGAAGACGGCAATTACACGAGGAGGGTGAGCAAGTGAGGACACAGATGCGAGCAGCCGTGGCTCGACCACCTCGGCATTCGGAAGGCCGTCGAGCGCCGGAGGCCGCTCCGCGTCCACGAGCGCCTCGACGGGCTCGATTCCGGCCTCGAGCGCCGCCTGGACCAGATCCTCTCCCTCACAAACGAAGAGCCCGAGGCGCTCGCGCTGCCGCCGGGAGGCGAGCCGGCGGACGAGCCTGAGCCGGGGGTTCGCCGCGGAGGTGATCACTGCAGCCATTCGAGCCACTGGCCGTGGAAGCCTGCGTGGGCGAGGAGCCGCTTCTCGCCGCCCGGCCACAGCCGCAGCCAGAGACCCCAGAACGAGTGCTCGTCGGGGGCCGGGCGGCTGGTCGAGACGAACGCGAGCGGAAACCGCTGGCCGGCCTCGTCCATCGCCCCGAGCATCCGCCTCCAGTCCCCGGCGTCGAGGTAGCCGCGCACGGCCGACTGGAAGACGACGGTGAGCGCGCCAGGCAGGCGCTCCTCGAGGAGCTCGGGCAGCCGCTCCACCACGTCGCCCTGCTCGAGCGTCGGCGGCGCAGCGCGGAGCGTCGTCACCGCTCGGTCGAGACGGTCGAGCCGCTCACGCTGGTCGGCCCAGACGAACGACTGGAGCAGCATCGTGTCGCCCGGGCGGGTGAGGTCGAGGGGCGCGATGTCGATCCCACGCCGCTCCCGGACGCTGGGGCGAAGCTCGAGCAGCCGCCTGGGCACCAGCCGCCGTTCCTCCCCCGAGAGGACGAGCTCGGCGTCTTCCGGACCCCAGTCGCCGTGCTGGTACCGGTAGCGGTAGCGGTCCCAGACGAGGTTGAGCCCCGCGCTCGAGCCGAGCTCGATCAGGTCGAACGTCTCGACGCCCGTTCGCCGTGCGATCTCGAGGAAGCACGGCAGCAGCACCCAACTCCGCCGAACCTCGTTGGTCTGCACGCCCTGCTCGCGGACGAAGCGCCGGAGCCAGTCCCGACGCTTCACGAGGACGGGCACCGGCCGGCGCCAGGGATCGACGCCCTCGGTCAGTGAGAGGTAGTGGAGGCCCCCGAGCAGCTGGAGCGGCCGGTCCCAGCGTGCGTCGTCGAGCACGTCATGGGCGGCAGGCTCCGTGGCAAGCCGCCGGCACACCTCGGCGTAGAGCGGCGATCCGGAGCGGGCGCACTGCTCCGCCTGGTGGAGGAAGACTCGCTCGAGCTCGGCGGGGTCCGCGCTCAGCTGTCCAGCGCGGCCTTCGCCTGCTGGGCGATGGCGCCGAAGGCGGCAGGGTCGCTCACGGCGAGCTCGGCGAGCACCTTGCGGTCGAGCTCGATGCCCGCCTTCCGGCAGCCGGAGACGAACTGGTTGTACGAGAGGCCCTCGGCCCGCGCGGCGGCGTTGATGCGGATGATCCAGAGCCGCCGGAAGTTCCGCTTCTTCGCCTTGCGGTCACGGTAGGCGTACTTGAGCGAGTGCTCGACCTGCTCCTTGGCGGCGCGGTAGGTGTTGTTGCGCCTGCCGACGTATCCCTTCGCCGCCTCGAGGACCTTGGCCCGCTTCTTGCGGGCGTGGACGGATCGCTTGACGCGCGGCACTAGGAGCGCCCCCTCGGGAGGCCGAGCAGCCGGCGAACCTCGCGCGCGTCGGAGCCGGACACGTCCTGCTGCTGCCGAAACCTACGCTTGCGTTTCGCGGACTTCTTCTCGAGCAGGTGAGCCTTCATCGCGCGGCGGCGCAGGAGCTTCCCCGCCCCGGTCACCTTGATCCGCTTCTTCGTTGCTCTGTGTGACTTCTGCTTTGGCATCTCTCGTGGCTCCCGCGTTTTTCGTCGGACCCAGCAACATGACCATGTTCCGGCCGTCGAGCAGCGGCGGGGACTCCACCACTCCGAGCTCCTTCACGTCCTCCGCCAGCCGCATCAAGAGATCGCGCCCCCGCTCCGGATGGGCGGTCTCGCGCCCGCGGAACATGATCGTGACCTTGACCTTGGCGCGCTGGTTGAGGAAGCGCACGACGTGGCCCTTCTTGGTCTCGTAGTCCTGGGTTGCGATCTTCGGCCTGAGCTTGATCTCCTTGACGTGCACCTGGGACTGGTGCTTCCGGGCGAGCTTCGCCTTCTGCTCCTCCTGGTACCGGTACTTCCCGTAGTCCATGACCCGGGCGACCGGCGGCCTGGCCTGCGGCGCCACTTCGACCAGATCGAGGTTCTTCCCGTAGGCGTAGTCGAGGGCCTCGGCCGTCGGCTTGACGCCGACCTGCGCGCCGTCCTCGTCGATCAGCCGAACCTCTGGCACTCGGATCCGCTCGTTGACCCTCGTCTGCGGCTCCGGTGTCGGCTCCGGACGGACGAACCGCCGCGGCCTCAAAGACTCGTCACCAAGCTCTTCTTGTCCTCCTTGTAAAACGACAAAACCGCTGCACGCAGCGGCTTCACACGTGTCCTCGACTCGCTTGAACCTCCGTTGGGCTCGAGGCCCCGGAGGTGAGGAACGGGTGCGCCCCTGCTTGCAGGTTTCACACGTTAGCAGCCGTCTGACGGCCGAGCTCCTCGACGAGCTCGTCGAGGCTCTTCGTCGACTGCTCGCCCCCGCGCGCGCGCACCGCGATGGCGTTTTCGGACTCCTTGTCGCCCCAGACGACGACGTACGGAATCTTCTCGACCTCTGCGTTGCGGATCCGCTT
Organism: Gaiellaceae bacterium; assembly: GCA_035605555.1. Lineage (GTDB taxonomy): Bacteria > Actinomycetota > Thermoleophilia > Gaiellales > Gaiellaceae > JACDAN01. The sequence goes on along the minus strand of DASTHD010000132.1, from coordinate 7,700 downwards.
GCCGACCGTCTCGTCGGAGTCGTCGACCTCGACGCGAAACTGCGAGAGGCGCTCGGCAAGCGCCCGCGCAGCCTCGCGGTGGTCTTCGCCCACCGGGATGATCCGGATCTGCACCGGCGCGAGCCAGAACGGAAAGGCGCCGGCGTAGTGCTCGGTGAGAATGCCGACGAAGCGCTCGAGCGAGCCGAGCAGCGCGCGGTGGATGACGTACGGCGTGTGCTCCTGGTTGTCCGCACCCATGTAGGTGAGGCCGAAGTTCTGCGGCATCTGCGCGTCGAGCTGGATCGTCCCCATCTGCCAGGAACGCCCGAGTGCGTCCGTCATGTGGAGGTCGATCTTGGGGCCGTAGAACGCGCCGTCGCCCTCGTTGACCTCGTACTCGATCCCACGCTTGTCGAGCGCCGCCTGCAGCGCACCCTCCGTGAAATCCCACTCCTCGTCCGTGCCGAGCTTGTGCTCGGGCCGCGTCGAGAGCTCGAAGCGCGCATCCGTCTCGAAGAGCTCGTAGAGGTAGGCGGCGTAGTCGAGGCAGGCGAAGATCTCGTCCTCGATCTGGTCCTGCGTGCAGAAGATGTGCGCGTCGTCCTGCGTGATGTGCTTCACGCGCAGCAGCCCGTGCAGCGTCCCACTCAGCTCGTCGCGGTGCAGCGTCGACGACTCGGCGTAGCGGAACGGCAGGTCGCGGTAGGACCGCAGCTGCGAGCCGAACAGCAGCATGTGGCCCGGGCAGTTCATCGGCTTGAGCGCGAACTCGCGGTCGTCGCGCGAGCGCGTGAAGAACATGTTGTCGCGGTAGTTGTCGTAGTGGCCCGAAGTGATGTACGTCTCGATGTCGTACAGCAGCGGCGTCTTCACCTCCGTGTAGCCGCGCTTCGCGTTCTCGCGGCGGCGCAGATCCTCGAGCTCGTTCCAGATCACCATCCCCTTCGGATGCCAGAACGGCGATCCCGGCGAGTGCTCCGAGAGGTGGAAGAGGTCGAGCTCGACTCCGAGGCGGCGGTGGTCGCGACGGTGCGCCTCCTCGATCCGCTCCAGGTACGCATCGAGGTCGGCGGGGTCGTAGAAGGCGGTGCCGTAGATGCGCGTGAGCTGCGTGTTGCTCGAGTCGCCGCGCCAGTAGGCGCCGGCGAGGCCGGTGAGCTTGAACGCCTTGATCGGCCGCGAGTCCTGGAGGTGCGGCCCGCGGCAGAGGTCGGTGAAGTCACCCTGCGTGTAGAGCGAAATCTCGCCCTCGGCGGTGTCGACGAGCTCGACCTTGTACGGCTCGCCCTCCTGCTCGAAGCGTCGGTGCGCCTCGTCGCGCGAGATCTCCTCGCGCTCCCAGCGGCGCCCCTCGGAGATCTCGCGCCGGACCTCCTCTTCGATCCGCCCGAGCGCCTCCTCGCCGATCGGCTCCGGGAACTCGAAGTCGTAGTAGAACCCGTTCTCGATCGGTGGCCCGATCGCGACCTTCACGCCCGGGTAGAGGCGCCGAACAGCCTCTGCGAGCAGGTGCGCGGCCGAGTGCCGCAGCACATAGAGCGCGTCGGGATCGTGCGTGTCGCGGGTGGTCAGGATCTGGATCGGCTGACCGTCCCGCAGCGGGAGGCGGAGATCCTGAACCTGTCCGTTCGAGCGCACGAGCACGGCCTGCTCGGCCAGCTTCGGCCCGATCGCGGCAGCGGCGTCCAGCCCCGTCGCGCCCTCGGGGAGTTCGAGTTCGGACGAATCGGGAAGGATCACGCGCATGGACGAGACGGTACCGCAGCACCCCCGCGACGACGATCGCAACGAGGAGCTCGACGGAACGCCGATCCCGGATCCCGAAGAGGAGACCGGAACGGCCGAAGACGACGACCCTCAGGCCGACTAGGACTTACTCCCGCGGCGCCAGGAGCGCCAGACCGATCGGCGCGGCGAGGAGCAGCCACATCGCCGTCCCGAGCCCCGACTGCTCGGCGACGAGCCCGATCGCGAGCGGCGCAGCCCCGCGGATCACCCCGGCCAGCGAGCCGAGCGTGATCGCGGCGCCGCTCTGCCCAGGCAGGGCGGCGTAGAGACGCGCCTTCGGGATCGAGTACCAGCCGGCCGTCGCCAGGCCGAGCGCGGCGACGAGCACGAGCTTGGCGCCGGCCGTCGGCACGAGCAGAAAGGCCGAGTAGAGCACGAGGGCCACCACCGCGCTCGCGCGGAGGTACCGCAAACCCGGGATCCGGCGCAGGAGGACGACGATGCCGACGCCGCCGGCGAGGGCGGCGCCGGTCCACACCGCGACCGCGAGCCCGCCAGCGCCCGCCGAGGTCCCGACCTCGTCCACGAAGTAGAGCGCGACGAATGCGAGGAAGACGTCGGTCATCAGGTTGGCGAGCTCGAGAACGACGAGCCAGCGGAGGACGAACGGCCGGCGCACAGCGGCGAGCGCCCGGCGAACCGAGGGCCGCACCGCGGTCGGCGTGATCGCGTGCGGCCAGCGGCTCATGACGAAGACGACTTCCACGAGAGCGACGACGGCGAACGCCGCGAAGGCCCAGCGCCAGCCGCCTTCGATCCCGGCGACGGCGGCGATCACCAGCGGCCCCGCAACGGCGCCGACCCCTCCGGCCACCGTCCACCGCGCCATGTTCCGCTCGCGGGCGCCGGGGTCGAGGTCCATCAGCGTCGCCTGACCGAGGCTGACGAACGCGCCGGCGCCCACGAACAGCAGGAGCAGCGCCACGAGCATCACCCAGAACGAGTCGGCGAGCGCGAAGATGAGAAGCGCCACGGCCAAGCCGAGGCCGCCGGCGACCACGACGAGCCGCCGCCAGCGCGTGTCGCCGAGGATCCCCACGAACGGCTCGAGCAGCGTGCCCCCGTAGGTCGACAGCCCGAGCAGGAGGCCGAGCTCGGCGTAGCTCAACCCGAGGTCGCGCCGGACGAGCGGCCAGGCCGCCTCACGCGCGCCGAAGACCAGCTCGTCCAGCACCTCCGCGGCGAGCAGCACGCCGACGACTGCAGGCAGGCGTCGGTTTGCCATCATTTCCCCTCTGTTCTAGGGAAAAGGGAGAACCCCCTTTGGAAGGGGGCTCTCGAAGGTGCTATCGATAGTTGTCTGCGGATGAGTACCTACGGCCACACGGGACCCGTGCCGAACAAGGCGGCAAGGGCGACGAGCGCCGCAGCGATGACGGCTGCGCGAGCGATCACCGGGACCTCCCTTCAAGAAGCAGTGACGGGACAGTCCCGGGCCCCGGGAACGGCCTAGTATAGGAGCCAGTCGAGGGTGCCGAGACGGAAGTCAACACATGTAGACGACCCCGCCGCGGTGGGTCGGAGGCTCCGTGAAGCGAGAGAGCGCGCAGGACTGAGCCAGCGCCAGCTGTCGTTCGACGGCTGCTCCCCCGCCTACATCTCGAGGATCGAGGCGGGCGAGCGGATCCCCTCGCTCCAGCTGCTCCGCGAAATGGGCCGGCGGCTCGGCGTCAGCGAAGATTGGCTTGCGACCGGCCTCGACCGGGACCTGCTCGCGGAGGACCGGACGCTGCTCGACGCGGAGATCGCGCTCCGGTTCAACGAGCTCGACTCGGCGGAAGAGCTCTACGAGAAGGCGCTCGAGAACGCCGCGACAAATACGGAGCGCGCGCGGTCGCTGGCAGGCCTCGGGCAGATCGCGTTCGAGCGGGGCGACCCGCGGCGCGCGGTCCAGCAGCTCGAGCAGGCGCTGTCTGTGAGCGGAGAGGAGGCGGCCGACCAGCCGTCCCTCGCGGACACGCTGGGGCGCTCGTACGCGATGCTCGACGACCTCGAGCCGGCGATCCGCCTCTTCCGCCAGTCGCTGGAGCGCGCGAACCGCCGCAAGAACTCGCCGGAAGCCGTCCGCTTCGGCGTCCTACTCGCAAACGCGTACATCGACAACAACGAGTTCGACGAGGCACGCGAGGTGCTCGAGCAAACGGTCGACAAGGCCGAGAACGCGCGTGACCCGGTCTTCCGAGCGCGTATCTACTGGTCGCTCTCCCGTCTCCACGCGCTCCAGGGCGAACCTGGGGACGCCGCTCGGTACGCACGGAAGGCGCTCGAGCTTCTCGAGCTGACCGAGCACACGACCTACGCGGCGCGTGCCCACCAGCTCCTGGCGCACGTCGAGCTCGATCGCGGCAACGCCGACGAGGCGCTCGGCCTCCTCGACCGCGGGCTCCCGTTGATCGTGGAGTCGTCGAACCAGGTGGACGAGGCGCTCTTCCACCTGGAACGGGCACGGGCGCTCGCCCAGCTTGGCCGCTCCGAGGAGGCGACGGCCCTCGCCCAGCGGAGCGCGGAGATGCTCGAGAACGCCAGCCCCGGAGACGCCGGACGCGGTTACGCAATCGTCGCCGAGATCTATGCCGACCTCGGCGACCGGACACGGGCGATTCAGACCTACGGGCGAGCCGCCGAGCTGCTGCAGAGCAGTCCGAGCCGGTACGTGCTCGAGGTCTACGCGAAGCTGGCCGACCTGCTCGAAGAGGAAGGCCGGAAGGACGAGGCGCTCGAGGTGCTGAAGCGGGCCGTCGGCGTGCAGGCCCGCACGGGAAGGAGCCCAACGCCTGCCTGACAAGCTTCGCGCGTAAGGATTTCCCACGTTTCACAGCTATTTGAGGTGTGCATGCGGCTGCGCGCCCAGGAACGTCGCTCGGAGCGACTGTCTTGACCATGGCCGCTTTCGCGGGAGCCGCCGGCGCACATGGCACCGGGATGCCGGACATCCGCGCCTTCAGCCCCGAGGCCGACACCTACGTCAGTGAGGCCGCGCCCGACGCAAACTTCGGCCGCTCGTTGCTGCTGCGGGCCTGCGGCTCGCCGCAGACGACGACCTACCTACGCTTCCGACTGAAGAAGCTTCCGAGGGACGTCACGAGCGTGATCTTGCTGCTCCACACTCGGGCCGGTGCCCGTACGGGCTATGAGATCCGGCGCGCGGACCGGCTCGACTGGCGCGAGGAGCGGCTGACGTACGCCAATGCCCCGCGGCTCTCGATGCGGTACGCCGCAGCAAGGATGGTCCGCCACGGCGCCTGGAGCGCGGTCGATGTGACGCAGATCGTCGACGATCGGACTCGTGTGACCCTCGCGATCACGACGCGAACCCGCACCGGCGTGGCCTTCTACAGCCGCGAGTCGAAGCTTGGCCCGCGGCTCGTGGTCCGCGCCGGCGATGGGAAGCTGAACCTGGGCACGCTGCTTCCGTAGGATCGCCCGGTGCGACCGCGGCCGGCACGTCTCGACCGGCTCCCGGAGCAGTACTTCACGGCACTGCTCGCCCGAGTCGCCGCGGCCGCCGCCGCGGAGGGCGAGCCGCTCGTCGATCTCGGCCGCGGGAACCCCGAGGTCGGGCCGCCACCGCACGTCGTCGAGCGCCTCGCCGAGGTCGCGCGCGAGCAGCGCGCCCACGGCTACCCGCCCTTCCGCGGCCTGCCGGAGCTGCGGGCCGCGATCGCCGACCGGTACCGCGACGTCTACGGCGTCGAGCTCGATCCGGAGAGCGAAGTTGCCGTGGTGCCGGGCACGAAGACGGCGCTCGTCGAGCTCGCGATCGTGCTCGCCGAGCGGGGCAGCTGCATCCTCCTCCCTGACCCCGGCTATCCCGACTACCCCTCCGGCGTCGCGCTCGCCGCGGCGCGGCTCGAGCCGCTTCGGCTGGATCCGGCGAACCGCTGGTCGCCGGTCTGGAGCGAGGCGGTCCGCGACGACGTGGCTGCCGTGTACCTCAACTACCCGTCGAACCCTTGCGCGGTGGCTGCGCCGCCGGGCGTGTTCGCCGACGCGGTGACGTTCGCCCAGGAGACCGGCGCGGCGATCGTCCACGACTTCGCCTACGGCGACCTCGTCTTCGACGGCCGCCGGCCGGAGAGCTTCCTGGCCACCGAGGATGCGAGGGAGTGCGGCGTCGAGATGTTCTCGATGTCCAAGACCTACGGGATGGCGGGGTGGCGGCTCGGCTTCGTCGTCGGGAACGCCGAGATCGTCTCGCGCATCGACCTGCTCTCCGATCACGCACGGGCTGGGATCTTCCTCGGCGTTCAGGAGGCCGGAATCGCCGCGCTGACCGGCCCACAGGGCTCGGTCGAGGAGCGGCGCGACGTGTACCAGCGTCGGCGCGACCTCGTCCTGGACGCGCTCGCCGGAACGGCGGTCGGGAGGCCCGTCTGCGAGGGCACGTTCTACGTTTGGATCGAGCTCCCGGACGAGGTGTCGCTCGAGCAGCTCCTCGAGCGACACCGGGTTGCGGTCGCGCCGGGAGAGGGCTTCGGTGCAACCGGCGCGGGCTGGGCCCGCCTCTCGCTGGCGGTGACGGACGAGCAGCTCGAGCGAGGGCTCGAGCGGCTCGTCCGCGGGTTCGCCTAGACGCTCAGCGAGGCGGCGCAGCGGCCGCCCGCGGTCGTCGCGACTGCACTGATCCGGTCCGCACCGGCCGTCCCGCGGATCCGCCGGTTCACCGAGAACGAGCCGCTCGGCGCGCGCGTGACGCGAACACTGCGGAAGACGGTGACGCCGTTCCGCTTCAACACGACGTTCCAGCGCCGGCCGTTCACGTTCTGGTCGACTTCGAATTCGACCTCGATCAGGCCGTCGTCGTTCTTCCCCTTGAGCTTCCACGCGGCGCCGTTCGAGCACTTGCCGCGCTTGATCACGCCGGGGTTGCCGCCCTTCCCGAGGGCGGTCGCCGGCAGGAGCGCGACGGCGGCGATGAGCACGATGGACATGGTCAGTTTTCGCATCTGGATCCCCCTGTTCGAGTTCGCTCCCACGCTACGCAGGCGCGCGAAAAGCGCGGGCAAGGCCTTGGTTAAGCCTTCGCCTGGGTTCAGTTCAGGCCGCGGGCGATCCCGGCGAGCGTGTCGCGCATCACCTGCTCGGAGCTATTTTCGTATCGGAAGTGGTAGGCGCCGAAGCCGGCGACGCCGATGCGAGCCCGCTCGTCGACGTACTTCGCGCGCCAGCGGTTGACCTCGGCCCTCGGCAGGTGCGACACGTTTCCGCCGAGGCCGGGCACGAGATGCCAGCCGGGCGTCATGCCGACCACGTAACCGTCCGCAAGTTGCTTCCGGATCGTCCCGCGACGGGCAAGCTCGAGCTGCTCGGCTGCGTAGGCGCGCGCAACGTCGGTGGGGTTGCCGACGAACGGCGGGTACTCCTCACCGACCAGGTGGAAGGTCGCGCTCGCAAGCGCGCGCCAGAAGGCGCGAAGCTCTGCGTCGCACTTCGCCGGCTTCGGCGTCGCGGATCTCGTCGCGAAAGCGACGGCCGAGCTCCCTTCCCCACGCCACCCGGCCGGCGGAGGAGCCGCGGAGGAGCGCGGAAAGCGAGGGAAGCTTCCCGGCCCGGCCAGGGTCGGCGGGCGTCTCGACCCGCCGTCGGTCCCAGAACGAGGTCGGATTGATCGGGAACAACGGGGCGTACCGGCCGCGGACGAGCTCCTGCACCTGCCGACTTACGGGGCCGTTGACGCCGTAGCTCCCGACGTAGATCGACGTGTCGGGCGGGGTCCGTGTCGCGCGGATCGCCCGGATCAGCTTGGGCAGGTCGTCGGCCTCGAAATACGCGAGGGACGAGGACGCGGGCGATCCGGAGAGGCTAAACGGCCCGGGCGAACATCCAGCGGTGACCCTCGAGATCCTCCGCCCGGTACTGGCGCTGGCCCACCTCCGGATTGTCCTCGAGCTCGCTCAGGATGCGGGCGCCAGCGGAGCGGGCTCGCTCGA
>DASTHD010000122.1:0-2434 GCA_035605555.1 Gaiellaceae bacterium | reverse complement strand
GGGGAGGACGCCTGCGGCCGCGTTTACACGGTCTCGCAATCCGGGCCGATCTACCGCCTCCAGGCGGCAGGCGCTGCGGCCGGCCCGTGTCCAATTCCGAAGCCGGTCCTGCGGTGCCGCGTCCCCAGGGTCGTCGGCCTCGGGCTCGCGAAGGCTCGGACCCGCATCCGCCGCGCCAACTGCCGAGTCGGGCGGGTTCGGTACAAGCGCTCGACGCGGGCGCGCGGACGCGTCGTCACGCAGAGCCCGCGCCCCGGCGCCCAGCGGGCCCGCGGAGCCCGCGTCAACTTGATGCTCAGCCGGGGCCGCCGCTAGTGCCGGAGCTCCCGAGCGGCACCGTCACCTTTCTCTTCACCGACATCGAGGGGTCCACACGGCTGCTCGAGGAGCTCGGCGAGCGCTACTCGGATGTGCTCGGAGAGCACAACCGCCTGCTCCGCGAGGCGTTCGAGCGGCATGACGGCGTGGAGATCGCAACCCAGGGCGACAGCTTCGTCGTCGCCTTCACGGGCGCCGGGGACGCCGTCGCCGCGGCCGCCGAGGCTCAGCGAGCCCTGGCCGCGACTCCGGTCCGGGTCCGCATGGGCCTCCACACCGGCGAGCCGGAGCTGACGGACGAGGGCTACGTCGGCCTCGACGTCCACCGTGCCGCGCGGATCGGCGCCGCGGCTCACGGAGGCCAGGTCGTCGTCTCCGAGACGACGCGTTCGCTCCTGGACGGAGAGTTCGAGCTTCGTGATCTCGGAGAGCACCGGCTGAAGGATCTCGGCTTCCCGATCCGGCTCTTCCAGCTGGGACGCGCGGAGTTCCCCCCGCTCCGGAGCTTGAACCACGCCCACCTGCCGCTCGAGGTCGTCCCCCTACTCGGACGCAAGCGCGAGCTCGGAGAGCTCCTGCGCCTCCTGGGCAGCGAGCGCGTGCGGATCGTCACGCTCACCGGCCCGGGAGGAATCGGGAAGACCAGCGTGGCGGTCGCCGCGGCGTCCGAGCTCGTGGAGTCGTTCGACGAAGGAGTGACGCTCGTCGAGCTAGCGGCCATCAGGGAACCGGCCCTCGTGCTGCCGACGATTGCCAACGCGCTCGACGCCGAGTCGGATGCGGCGGCGCACATCGGCACCCGGGAGCTCCTGCTCGTCCTCGACAACCTCGAGCAGGTGGTCGCCGCGGCCGGCGAGCTCGCCTACCTGCTGGCCGAATGCCCGAATCTCAGCATCCTGGCGACGAGCCGCGAGCCGCTGAAGATCGCCGGCGAGCGCGAGTTTCCGCTGAAGCCGCTCGCCGAAGCGCCTGCGGTCGAGCTCTTCCGTCAGCGGGCTGAGGCCGTCCTGCCGGGATTCACCGCCGACTACGGGCGTCTTGCCGAGATCTGCCGCCGACTCGACAGCCTGCCCTTGGCGATCGAGCTGGCGGCGGCGCGCGTCAAGGTTCTGCCGCCCGGCGAGCTCCTCGGGCGGCTCGATCGCCGGCTTCCGATGCTGACGACGTCGCGCCGCGATCTCCCCGAGCGCCAACAGACCCTCCGCGCGACGATCGAGTGGAGCTACGAGCTGTGCTCGCCAGAGGAGCAACAGCTCTTCGGCCGACTTGCCGTGTTCTCCGGTGGTTTCACGCTGGATGCAGCCGAGACGGTTTGCGACGCGGTTCTCGACACGCTCGCGTCCCTGCTCGACAAGAGCCTCATCCGGCGCGAGGCCGAGCGATTCTCACTGCTCGAGACGATCCGCGAGTTCGCCCTCGAGCAGCTGGACGCGTCCGACGAGGCCGAGCTGATTCGGCGCCGGCATGCCGAGTACATGACCGAGCTCGCGGAGTCGGTGGAGACCGAATACCTGGGGCCGGCGCAGGCGGCGGTACGAGAGCGCTTTCGCACCGAGTGGGACAACGTTCGCGCCGCACTCGGCTGGGCGCTCGAGAGCGGGGAGATCGAGCTCGGCCTGCGGCTCGTCGGGGCCCTGGCAATGGTCTGGCTCGATCAGAACCTCGCCGTCGAGGGGGAGCGCTGGCTTCAGGCATTCCTCCCTCGCTCCGAGTCGGTCGATGCTGGGGTCCGCGCCAAGGCGCTGATGGCCGGCGCGACGGTCGCCGGTGTCCGAAGCCAGTACGAGCTCGCGAGGCCGCGGGCCGAGGAGGCGCTCGAGCACTTTCGTTCCGTGGGCAGCGAGGCGGGGATCGCCTGGTCGCTGACGGGCCTCGCCGTCGCTCCGCTGGAGCTCGGGAATCCGGAGGACGCCGGACCGATGCTCGAGGAGGCCGAAGCACTGCATCGGAAGCTCGGGAACGACGCGGGGGTCAGGCGCGTCCTCCACCTCCGGGGTCAGCAGGCTGCGCTAGTCGGCGACGTCGACCGCGGCCGTGAGATCCTCCAGGAGTCGGCCAAGCTCTCCAGGGCCACGGGAGACATGTTCAGCATGGCCTCGTCGATCCACTCGCTCGG
>DASTHD010000118.1:0-15835 GCA_035605555.1 Gaiellaceae bacterium | reverse complement strand
CCCGGGTCGTACCCGCCCAGCGCGATGCCGTCGACGACCGCCCGCGCCTGCTCCTCGAGCTGGACCGGCTGCGACTCGTCCAGCAGCCAGGCGACCGACTTGCCGGACCGCCGCACGAGGCGCGCGACCGCGGCTGCCGCGGTCCTGAAGGCGTCGGCGTCGAGCTCGTCCCCGAGCCCCGCGGCGGCGACGAGTCTGCCGTCGGTTTGGACGAGCGAGGCAGCTCCCGCGTCGGGGCGAAAACCCTCGGCTTCGAGGGCTTCCGCGATGCCGAGCTCGGCGGCCGGCTCGCCCGAGACGGCCACGGCGAGGACGTCAGCGCCGGATGCCTCGAACGAGGGAGCGGTGGTCACCTGCACGGGGCGGCGACTTTAACCGAAGGAGTTCGTGTGTCGCTTTCGAAAACTTTTGCGCAGGCTTAACCATTTTTTGATCTGGCCGATACACCATGGCGACATGACCACCATCTCCCTGCGGCACGACGCTGCCCCCAGCGTCGAGGATCTCGTCAGTCGGATCGCCGACCTCGTGCTCGAGCGGCAGTCCCTGCGAGCCTCCAGCGCTGACGCCCCCAGCCTCGAGCGGAACCGGCTCGAGCTCGTCAGCTCCCACTGGGCGCTCTCCCACGCGCTGATCCGACGCCATTGTCCGCCCAAGGCGGACGAGGCCGCCGCCTAGTCCCTCCTACGCACTGAGCGCACGGCGCCCGCGGTTGGCGCGCAGCCAGCTCGCGAGCTCGGCCGCCGGCACGGGACGGCTGAGGTAGTAGCCCTGCGCGACATCGCAGCCGAGCGACGCCAACCGGCGCCAGGCCTCGTCCGTCTCGACGCCTTCGGCGACCACCCGTAGGCCGAGGTTCCGACCGAGGTCGATCGTCGAGCGGACGATCACCGCGTCGTTGTCGTCCCGCTCCATCCCCTGGACGAACGACTTGTCGATCTTCAGCTCGTCGACCGGCAGACGCTTGAGGTAGGCGAGCGACGAGTAGCCGGTGCCGAAGTCGTCGATCGCCAGCCTGACGCCCATGTCGCCCAGCCGTGAGAGGACGTGCATCGCGCGGATCGGGTCGGCAAGGATCGTGCTCTCCGTGATCTCGAGCTCGAGCAGCGACGGCGCCACCTCCCACTTGGCGAGCAGGCCGCCGACCGTGTCCGGCAGATTGACGTCGAGGAGGTTCCGGGCCGAGAGGTTGACGCCGACGCAGAGGTTGAGGCCCTCGAGCTGCCACGTCCTGCACTGGCGGAGCGCTTCGTTCAGCACGAAGTGCGTCAGCGGGACGATCACGCCCGTCTTCTGGGCGAGCGGGATGAACTCGTCCGGCGGGATCAAGCCGCGGGCGGGGTGGCTCCACCGCACGAGCGCCTCGACGCCGTTCACCTCGCCCGAGCGCAGCTCGGCATTCGGCTGGTAGTGGAGGACAAGCTCGCCCGCGTCGATGGCGCGGCGGAGCTCGGTCAGCATCGTCAGCCGGTCGGGGCTGTATTCGTCGCGCTCTCGCGCGTACACCTCGCACCCGCCCGGGTGCTCCTTCGCCACGTACATCGCGACGTCGGCCCGCTGGAGCAGCGAGTGCACGTCGTCGCCGTGCTCCGGGTAGAGCGCGATCCCGACGCTGGCCTCGATCTGGAGCGCGAGACCGTGGATCGTGAACGGCTCCTCGAGCGCCTTGCGGAGCGTCCTTGCGACGGAGACGGCGGCGGCGGAGTCGACCACCTTCGGCAGCAGCAGGCCGAACTCGTCGCCGCCGAGGCGCGCGACCGTGTCGCTCTCGCGGAGCGCTGCGCGCAGCCGCTCGCCGGCCTGCTTCAGGAGCTCGTCGCCGCTCGCATGCCCGAGTGTGTCGTTGACCTCCTTGAAGCGGTCGAGGTCCATGATCATCACCGCGACCGGGATGTGCTCCCGCCGCGCGACCGAGAGCGCCTGCCCGACGCGGTCGTGGAAGAGCGTCCGGTTCGGCAGGTCGGTGAGCGCGTCATGGAGCGCCTGGCGCTCGTTTACCTCCGCCTGGTGGCGCAGCGTCTTCGACGCCCCGGCGACGATCCGGAAGATCAGCGTGTAGAGGAGCGCGAGGCCCAGGAAGATCAGCACCGAGATCCTGTTCGTGTCGCCCTGGACGCCGTCCTGGATCCGCGAGTAGGGAAGGGCGAGCTGAACCGCGCCCTCCGGCTCACGGCTCTGCCCGAGCCAGAGCGGGACGTAGACCTCGAGCATGTTCCCCGACCGGTGCGAGACGACGTGGCCGTTCAGCGCCGATCGATGCTCGTTCGTAAGCGGGAAGATCCGTCGGCCGATCTGCCGAGCGTCCTGCGCGTAGACGACCCGGAGCGAGCGGTTCCAGACGGTGACTGCGCGGACTTCGTTGCTGATCTCCGGCAGAGCGAGCGCCTTGTCGAGGGCGCGGATCTCCGGCTTCCCGAGCCCGTGCTGGAGCTCGCGCGTCGACAGCCCGCGCTCGACCTCGCTGCGCGAGATCGCGAGCGCCGTCTGGGTCGCGTTCGAGACCGCGCGCTCCTGCACCCGTGCATGCAGGTACCACTGGAGGACGACCCCGAGCAGCATGATCGGGATCAGGTTCACGATCGCGAACTTCCAGAGCAGGCTGAGCCCTGCCAGCCGGCGCACCATCGTCATCTCTCGCGTTTCCTCCTCGCGGGTAATCGGCTCACCGCAGGGGTCTCGCGACTTTTGCGCCTCCCCCGTTCGAGGGAGGGCCGCCGCTAGGCTCGATGCGTGAGGGGCGAAATCGACCGTCGCGCGATCACCGCGCTCTCAGCCGGTCACTTCGCAACTGACTACTCGAACGGGGCGCTGCCGGCGCTCCTGCCCTTCCTCGACCAGCGCTTCGACCTCTCGTACACGCAGGTCGGGGCACTCGTGCTCGTCTCGGCGCTCGCGTCGTCGATCATCCAGCCGCTGTTCGGGCTCTGGTCCGACCGGCGCGGCGCGCTCTGGCTGCTGCCGGTCGGCGTTCTCCTCGCCGGGACGGGGATGGCGCTGACGGCCGCCTCGGGGAGCTACGAGCTCGCCCTCCTTTTCGTCGTCGTCTCGGGGATCGGAACGGCCGCGTACCACCCCGAAGGCAGCAAGTTCGCCGCGTACGTCAGCGGGTCGAAGCGGGCGAGCGGGATGAGCCTCTTCTCGATCGGCGGGAACCTCGGCGTCGCGATCGGGGCGCTCTCGATCGCGCCGATCATGCTCGCCTTCGGGCGGCCCGGCGGCCTGCTCGTGGCGGTCCCGTCGATCGTCGTGACGCTCCTCCTGCTCTGGTCGCTCGGCTATCTGCGCCCGTTCGCGCCGGAGCGGGTGCGGACGCGGGAGGCGCGCGGCGAGGATCGGCCCGGCGCTCTGGCGCTCCTGCTGGCGGTGATCGCGCTCCGCAGCGCCGGTTGGTTCGGGCTCCTGACCTTCGTTCCCCTCTGGGCCGTCTCGCTCGGCCACTCGAAGACCTACGGCAACAACCTGCTCTCGCTGATGCTGTTCGCCGGCGGCGTCGGCACCCTCATCGCCGGTCCGATCGCCGACCGCATCGGACGGAGACCCGTGCTCGTCGCGACGCTCGTCGCTGCTCCGCCCCTGATCGTGGCCTTCGTCGCCGTCGGCGGCTGGATCGGCGCCGCGGCGCTGGCGCTCGTCGGCGTTTGCGTCGTCTCCACGTTCGGTGTCACGGGCGTCATGAGCCAGGAGTACCTGCCCTCGCGGATCGGCCTGGCGTCGGGGATCTCGATCGGCTTCTCGATCGGGCTCGGCGGGATCGCGGCGCTTGCCCTCGGCGCCGTTGCCGATCACGTCGACCTCGAGACCGCCATGTACGCCTGCGCCGCCGTCTCCGCGGTCGCGATTGCGCCGGCGCTCCTGCTCCCGTCGCCGCGCGGTCGCCGGAGGCTCGCGCCCGAGCCCGTGATGTAGGCTCGCCGCGTTTCCGACCACGGAGGAGAGGGAGCCCGAAATGACAACCGCGCAGGAGTTCTTCGCTGGCCTGGAGGGTCGGGTCGACCCCTCCAAGACCGCGGGTATGACCAATTCGTACGTGTTCGAGATCGACGGCGCCGGCACCTGGAAGGTCGACGTCGACGACGGCGACGTCAAGGTGACGGAAGGCGGCGGCGACGCCGACGCGACGATCTCCGCCAACCAGGAGACGTTCGAGCAGATCGCTTCGGGCGACATGAACGCGACCACCGCGTACATGACCGGGAAGCTCAAGATCAAGGGCGACATGGGCGCGGCGATGAAGCTCCAGAAGCTCTTCTAGCGCGGTTGGACGGGTACGACCTCCTGAAGCGCGCGCGATCGTCTTCCTGATGATCACGAAGCCGACTTGACGCTCGACCCGCTCGAGCGGTGGCGTGAGTACGGCGAGAAGCCGGACTTCGCGGGGCCGCTCAGCTTCGGCGGCGCACCGTACACGCAGGACCCTGAGGCGCTGGCGGAGGTGGATGTCGCCATCGTCGGCGCGCCGACCGACGACCTCGTCTCGGACCGGCCCGGGACGCGGTTCGCGCCGCGGGCGATCCGTGCCGCAAGCTGCCCGCCGGGTCCGCACCTCGAGGCCGGGGTCGACGCCTTCGCGGCGCTTCGGATCATGGATTTCGGCGACGCCCCGGTCGTCCCGGCCGATCCGGAGCGTTCCCACCGCGCGATCGTGGAGACCGTCCGGCACGTGCTCGCAGCTGACGCGGTACCGATCGTGCTCGGCGGCGACCATTCGATCACGGAGCCCGAGATCCTGGCTTGCGCCGCGCTGCACGGGCCGGTTGGGCTCGTGCACTTCGACACCCACACGGACACCGGCGCCGAGGTCTTCGGCGTCGAGCGCTCGCACGGCACGCCGATGTACCGGCTGGTCGAGGCGGGCTGGGTCGACCCGAAGCGCTACGTCCAGATCGGACTGCGCGGCTACTGGCCCGGCGAGGCCGAGTTCTCCTGGCAGCGTGATCGGGGCATCACGAGCTTCTTCATGCACGACGTCCGTGACCAGGGGATCGGCGCGATCGTCGACCGGGCGATCGAGCTCGTGGGGGAGGGGCCGACGTTTCTGACCGTTGATGTCGACGTGCTCGATCCCGCCTACGCGCCGGGGACGGGGACGCTCGAGCCGGGCGGGATGACGCCCCTCGAGCTCCTCCCCTCGGTCAGGCGGGTCGCGCACGAGCTGGAGCTGGTCGGCGCGGACGTCGTCGAGGTGATCCCGACGGCGCCGGGGTCGGCGGACCTCACCGCCCTCGTCGCGGACCGGATCGTGCGGGAGATCCTGACCGGGCTCTCACTGCGCCGGGTCTAGCTCGACGAGCACGGCGCCGCCGGCGACCCGGTCGCCCTCGGCGACGTGTACGGCCTTCACCGTGGCGTCGTACGGCGCGACGAGCGGCGTCTCCATCTTCATCGCCTCGAGCACCAGCAGCGGCTGGCGATGAGCGATCCGGTCGCCCTCCTTCGCCAGCACCTGGATCACCGTCCCCGGCATCGGAGCGGTCAGCGCGCTCGCGTCGGCGCCTCCTGCTCCGCCGCCGGGGCCTGCGGCCTCGTCGACGTCCGGCGGCGAGTGGGGCGGAGGGGCGGGCAGGTTGAGGCGCCAGGCGCCCTCCCACGGGCCTTCCGGAAGGCGGAGCGGCGGCTCCGAGAGCGGCGGATGGTCGGTCAGGAACGCCGTCGTCGTCTTCCCCTGCAGGACGGCGGGGTGGGAGACGAGCCACCGGAGGAAAGGCAGGTTCGTGGTGACGCCCTCGACCTCGGTCTCCGCCAGGGCGTCGCGGAGCCGCGCGAAGGCCTCGTCCCGCGTCGGGCCGTGCGCGATCAGCTTCGCGATCATCGGGTCGTAGGCGACGGGCACCTCATCGCCCTCCTCGACGCCGGCGTCGACGCGGATGCCCTGCGGCAGGCGCAGCCGCTCGAGCCGCCCGGCCTGCGGGAGGAACGTCCGTGGATCCTCCGCGTACAGCCGCACCTCGACGGCGTGCCCTTCGAACGCGGTGTTCCCAACCTCCATCGGATCGCCGCCCGCGATCCGAAGCTGCTCCGCGACGAGGTCGATGCCTGTCACGAGCTCGGTCACGGGGTGCTCCACCTGGATTCGTCCGTTCAGCTCGAGGAAGTAGAAGTCGCGGTCTTCGAGCATGAACTCGGCGGTCCCCGCGCTGCGGTAGCCGATCCGCTCCGCGAACCGCACGGCGGCGGCGCTCATCTCCTGGCGCAGCCCGGGGTCGAGCACCGGCGATTCCTCCAGCACCTTTTGGTGACGGCGTTGGATCGAGCACTCGCGCTCACCGAGCGAGATCACGCGCTCGCCGTCGCCGAGCAGCTGGATCTCGACGTGGCGGGGCCGCTCGACGTACCGCTCGAAGAAGACGCGGTCGTCGCCGAACGCCGCTTGCGCCTCGCGCTTCGCTGCGTCCACCGCGTCTTCGAGCTCGCCGGGCCCGCGCACGACGCGCATCCCGCGGCCGCCTCCACCGGCCGCCGCCTTGATCATCAGCGGGTAGCCGAGCTCGTCCGGTTCGCCGGTCAGGACCACCGGGACGTCGGCTGTCTCGGCGATCCGCTTCGCCTCGAGCTTGTCGCCGCCGCGCCGCAGCGCTTCCTGCGGTGGGCCGACGAAGACGAGGCCGGCTGCGCCGACCGCCTCGGCGAAGTCCGCGTTCTCTGCGAGGAACCCGTAGCCGGGATGGATCGCGTCGGCGTTGGATTCCTTCGCGGCCCGGACGTGCTCCTCGGAGTGGAGGTAGCCCGAGATCTCGACCGTCTCGTCCGCAATGCGGGTGTGGAGCGCGCTGCGGTCGTCGGGCGCCGCGACGGCGACCGTGCCGATTCCGAGCTCGCGGGCGGTCCGGAAGATCCGGACGGCGATCTCGCCGCGGTTCGCTACGAGGAGTTTCTCGATCGCCACAGCACTGCGAACGTAACCAGGCACGCGCCTGACAGGAGCAGGTAGGGCACGGCGTCAGAGGTCACCTCGGCGAGTGCGCCGCTGCCCGAAGCGCCGAGCGCCTGCCCGGGCGCCCAGGCCAGGTTGATCAGGGCGAACATGTACGCGTACTCGAGCCCGCGATGCTCGGCCTCGTCGGCGAGCAGCGACATCGCCGGCGTCCAGAAGCTGCTGAAGGCGACGCCGCCGAGGACGACCAGCGCCGAGAGCACGTACGCGCGTCCCGGCCAGGGCATGAGCGCGCTGATGAGGGACGCTGCGAACACCGAGACCCGCATCGGTGTCAGCCGCCCGATCCGGTCGGAGACGCGCCCGACCACCGGGTTCGCGACGGCCTCGAGAGCGGCCGTGCAGAGCCAGAGCGTGCCGATCGCGACGGCGGAGAAGCCCAGGTCCTCGAGCCGGAGCGGAGCGAGCACCGAGAGCGTCCCGAAGAAGAGCGCAGGCAGGGCGACGAACCAGACGCCGAGAACGATCCGGGGGTCGCGGAGCGCCGTCGCCAGGAGGCGGAGCGGCTGCCGCGCCGCCGGCCGCGGTGCGTGCATCGTCGCCGCCCAGGCGGCAAGGCCGACGGCGAGGAGGCCGGCGGCGCCGAAGGCCGGCACCTTGCCGACGACAGAGGCGATCCCGCCGAGCACGGGCCCGAAGAGCGCCCCGACGATCGCCGTGCCCATCGCGGTGCCGATCGTCTGACCGCGACGGTCGGCCGGGGTCTCGCTGATCAGCCAGGTGAGGCCTGCAGTCCAGGCGAGGGCGCTGCCGACGCCCTGGGCGAAGCGCGAGAGGTCGAGCACCCAGATCGAATCGCCGGTTGCGAACACGAGCGTGGTGACCGCGATCAGGAGGAGCCCCGCGATCGTCGTCGGGCGCGTTCCCAACCGCGCCGTCGCGAGGCCGCTCGGGATCCCGGCGAGGAATGCGCCGGCCGGATAGGCGGCCGCGAGCACCCCGGCTCCGGCCTTGGAGAGGTTGAACTCCTCCGCGTAATCGGGCAGGAGCGGCGTCAGCGCGACGAAGAACATCGTGTCGACGAAGACCGTCCCGCCGACGAGCAGGAGCAGACGCCGCACGTGCGGTTACTCGATCCAGCCGGGGTTGCGTCGCTCGAGAAAGGCCCTGAGCCCGTCCTGGCCCTCGGCTCCGGAGCGGAGGCGGGCGGCGATCTGCGCCGATTCCTTGCCGCCCGGACGCCGCCGCACGAGCTTTTTCGCCTCACGGGTCGCCTCCGGCCCCGAGGTCAGGAGCTCGCCGACGACGCGCTCGACCGCCGTGTCGAGGTCATCCGTCACCTCGCTGACGAGACCGATCCGCAGTGCGACGTGCGCGTCGAACCGCTCGCCGGTGAGGAAGTAGCGTCGCGCCGCCTGGCCGATCCGTGGCAGGACGAACGGCGAGATCACCGCCGGGATGATCCCGAGCTTCACTTCCGAGAAGCCAAAGACGGCGTCTTCGGCCGCAATCGGGATGTCGAGACACGCCGTTACCCCGGAGCCGCCGCCGAGTGCGTAGCCCTGGATCCGGCCCACGACCGGCGCGGGGCAGCTGTCGATCGCCTCGAGCATGCTGAAGAGACGGAGCGCGTCCTCGACGTTCTCGTCGTAGGTGAGCTCGATCGCCGCGCGCTGCCACTCGACGTCGGCGCCGGCGCAGAAGCTGGGGCCGTCGCCCGCGAGGACGACGACACGCGCATCGCCGACGTCCGAGAACGCCTCATGGAGCTCGCGGATCAGCTCAGCGTCGAAGGCGTTCCGCCGCTCCGGCTTCGCCAGCGTGACGCGCAGGACAGGCCCGTCCCGCTCGATCCGGAGGCCGCTCATCGCCGAGACCTTAAAGTCGGGGCGTGCTGAAGGGCCGCATCGCCGCCGCCGTGACGCCGCTCCGCGATGAGGGCGCGGCACTCGACCTCGACGCGGTCCCGTCGTATGTCGACTTCCTCGCCGACGGCGGCCTCGACGGCGTCCTCGCCCTGGGGACGACCGGTGAGGGGATTCTGCTCTCGGTCTCGGAGCGGCAGCAGGTCGCCGAGGCGTACGTGGGATCCGCCCGCGAGCGGTTCGACGTCGCTGTCCACTGCGGCGCGCAGACGACGGCGGACACGGTTGCCCTGGTGCGCCATGCGGCGGCTGCGGGCGCGGACGCGGTGGCCGTGATCGGGCCGCCCTACTACGCCTACGACGAGGAGGCGCTCTATGCCCATTTCGCGGCCGCCGCGGAGGCGGCGGGGGAGACGCCGTTCTACCTCTACGAGTTCAAGGCGCGCACCGGCTACTCGATCCCGTTGTCCGTGATCGAACGGCTCGGGGACCGGGTGGCGGGGCTCAAGGTCTCGAACCAACCGTTCGACTCGGTCGCGCCGTATCTCCTGGACGGCAAGGACGTGTTCGTCGGCGCCGAGTCGCTCATGGAACGTGGGCTCGCGGAGGGGGCGGCGGGGAGCGTCTCCGGGCTCGCAGCCGCCTTCCCGGAAGGCGTCGAGCCGGAGCGGCGCGCGGTGCTCGAGCGCTACCCGTTCCAGGCCGCGCTGAAGGCCGTGATCGGGTTCCGCGGCGTCCCGGTGCGCGAGGACGTCCGCGCGCCGCTGCGGCGGCTGACCGACGGCGAGCGGGCGGAGCTTCGCGCGTGGCTCGAATCGTCATAGCCGGCGCCGGGGCCGTCGGCGCCTCGATTGCGTACCACCTCGCGCTCGCCGACGGCGACCACCAGGTCACGCTCTGCGACCGAAACGGGGTCGCGACGGGTGCGACGGGGAAGGCGATGGGCGGAGTGCGTCAGCAGTTCTCGACCGCGCCGGAGGTCCGGCTGGCCCGGGCGAGCGCGCAGTTCTTCGCTGAGCTCGGGCCGCCGCTCTTCGAGCAGGTTGGCTATCTCTTCCTTGCGACGACCGAGAAAGGCGCTGCGGAGCTGCAGACGCGCGCCGGTGTCCAGCGGGAGCTGGGTGTGCCGGTCGAGGACGTCGATCCCGGCTTTGTCGCCGGGTTGAGGACGGACGACGTCGAAAGCGCCGTGATCTGCCGCGAGGACGGAGTGGCCGATCCGGCTGGAGTGACCCAACACCTGGTTCGTGAGGCCAGGAAGCGCGGCGTGCAGCTGCGCGAGTTCATGGATGCCCGGGACCTGGACGCCGACGTGCTCGTCATCGCCTGCGGCGCCGCCTCGCCGAGCCTCGGCCGGCACTACGAAATCGACCTGCCGATCCGGCCGCTGGTACGCCAGCTGACCGATACCCGCCGGGTCGACGGCGTGCCGGAGCACCTCCCCATGGTCGTCGAGGCGGAGACCGGCTTCCACTTCCGCCGGGTCGACGGAGGGCTGCGGCTCGCCATGGGGGAGCCGACCCTCCGGTGGGGCGACCGGCCGGTGGTGGACGAGGCGCTCGTGACCGACTGGCTGGAGCGCGCGGCGCACCGCTTTCCGGCGTCGGCCGGTGTACGTGTCGACCGCTCGTGGGCGGGGCTCTACGACATGACCCCCGACGCCCATCCGATCATCGGCTGGGTCGCAGACGGCGTCTACGCCGCGTGCGGCTTCTCCGGCCACGGCTTCATGCAGGCGCCGGCGGTGGGCGCCGCCGTCGCCGAGGAGCTCCTCGCGGGCGCATCGTCGTTCGACCTCTCGCCGTACCGCCTCGACCGCTTCGCGGGCGGCGCGGTCTTCCCGGAGACGCTGGTCCTCTAGCTCTCGAAGGCGAGGCCGAGGCGGGAGAGCTCCTCGAGCTCGAAGCGGCCCTCGATCGTCGCCTCGACGTCGAACTCCTCGCCGATGTCCGGGTCCTTACCGATCAGCTCCCGCGCTCGGCTCGGGAGGGGCTGGCGCGCCGCCTCCTCGGTCTCCCAGAGGTAGATGGCGCCCCAGCGCTCCGTCGCCTCGTCCGAGATCCACACCTTGAAGCGGAGTCCCGGAACCTCCTCGAACTGGTCGACCGACTCGTCCCGCAGGTACCGGCGGAGCTCCTCGATCGTCGTCAACGAGTCGGCGAGGTTCCAGATCACGAGGCGGAGGATCATCCCTCGGCCTCCTCCGGCCGGTCGGCCGGCTCGCGGCGGTTCAGCCGGTCGAGGAACGCGTCGCGCAGCCCCTCGCCCGTGACCTTCAACTGGTACCGGGGGCGACGCGGCTCGACCTTGACGATCTTGACGTCGCCACTCGCGTCGCCGTACGACCGGCCGTAGGCCTCGGCCTCGCCGATCTGGTGCAGCCGCGTCTCCCTCTTCTTCCGTCGGAACAGTGGCACTACGATGGGTCAGGGAGCTTCGCGAGAACCGCCTTGATGCTCCGCAGGACGTCTGCCTCTTCGTGCCCGAAGTCCTCGAGGAAGGAGTGGAGCGCGTTCCGCACGATTCGAAGCTCCTCTTCCGTCAGTTCGATGGTGTGCATGCGGGGATTTAACCCCAGTTGGGCGGCTCGTAGCCTCCTTCGAGCGGCGCGCCGAAAGTCACGATCTCGACGCCCTCGTCGCCCGCCACCGGAACGCGCGTCGAATCGGAGTCGACGCGGATGAAGCGGCCGGGCCGGAGCTCGACCTCCTCGCCGTCGATCCGCATCGTCCCGCCGCCGCGCACGACGAAGTAGACCTCCTCGTGGTTCTCGCCGGCATGGTCGTGCTCACGGCCCTCGACGCCCGGCGGCAGCGTGAAGTAGTTGAACCCGAAGGCGCGCGCGCCGGTCGCCTTGCGCGTCTTCCGCACCATCCCGCCGGGGCCCTCGCCCTCCAGCGTGTCGACATCGACGAACGTATATCCCACTACATCCGAAAGATGCCATACCGGCTCTCGGGGATCGGCGCGTTCAGTGCCGCCGAGATCCCGAGCGCCAGCACCCGCCGCGTGTCGTGCGGATCGATGATGCCGTCGTCCCAGAGCCGGGCGGACGAGTGGTAGGGGTTCCCCTCGGCCTCGTAGCGCGCCCGAATCTCCTCCGGGTCAGCGTCGCCGACCATCGTCAGCACCGTCGCCGCCTGCTCGCCGCCCATGACCGAAATGCGCGCGTTCGGCCACATCCAGAGCTGCCGCGGACCGTAGGCGCGGCCGCACATCGCATAGTTGCCGGCGCCGAACGATCCCCCGGTGACGACCGTGAACTTCGGGACGTCGGCGCACGCGGTCGCCATCACGAGCTTCGCGCCGTCACGCGCGATGCCGCCGGCCTCGTACTCGGTCCCGACCATGAAGCCGGTGATGTTCTGGAGGTAGACGAGCGGGATCCGGCGCTTGGCCGCCAGCTCGATGAAGTGCGCCCCCTTCTGCGACGACTCCGCGAAGAGCACGCCGTTGTTGGCCAGGATGCCGACCGGGAAGCCCTCGATCCGCGCGAAGCCGCAGACGAGCGTCTCGCCGTAGAGCTCCTTGAACTCGTGGAACCGGCTCCCGTCGACGATGCGCGCGATCAGCTCGCGCGGGTCGACCTGCTGGCGGAAGTCCTCCGGGATCAGCCCGTACAGCTCGGACGGGTCCGCAACAGGCTCCTCCGGAGGTGCGACGTCCCACGGTGGCTCCTTCCGGCGATGCAGGTTCCGGACGACGGAGCGGACAAGCGCCAGCGCATGCTCGTCGCTCGTCGCGTAGTGGTCGGCCACGCCGGAGCGGCGGGTGTGGACGTCGGCGCCGCCCAGCTCCTCCGCGCTCACCTCCTGGCCCGTCGCCGCCTTCACGAGTGGCGGGCCGCCGATGAAGATCGTCCCCGTCCCGCGGACGATGATCGTCTCGTCGCTCATCGCTGGCACGTACGCGCCGCCCGCCGTGCACGATCCCATCACGGCGGCGATCTGTGGGATGCCGTTCGCCGACATCCGCGCCTGGTTGAAGAAGATCCGGCCGAAGTGGTCGCGGTCGGGGAAGACCTCGTCCTGGAGCGGCAGGAATGCGCCCCCGGAGTCGACGAGGTAGATGCACGGCAGGTTGTTCTGCTCGGCGATCTCTTGCGCCCGCAGGTGCTTCTTCACCGTGATCGGGAAATAGGTGCCGCCCTTGACCGTCGCGTCGTTGGCGACGATCACGCACTCCTGGCCCTCGACGACGCCGATCCCGGTGACGATTCCCGCCGACGGCGCCTGCCCGTCGTAGAGGTCCCACGCCGCGAGCGCGCTCAGCTCGAGGAAGGCGCTGCCGGGATCGAGCAGCCGGTCGACGCGCTCACGCGCGGTCATCTTCCCGCGCGATCGGTGCCGCTCGAGGGCCTTGTCCCCGCCGCCTCGCGCGACCTGTGCCGTCCGCTCGCGGAGCTCCCCGACGAGCTGCTCCATCCGCTCGCGCCGCCGGGCGAAAACGTCAGAATCCCGCTCTATCTGGGACGTGAGGACTGCCACGAGGCCAGCCTAGCCGTGGGGTCGGACCTGAAAGGTCTGGACTTGTCTCGGCCACTTCCTGCCCTGAAAGTGGGAGCAGGATGTTCGTCCGGCTAAGCGACCCTGCCCTGACCGAGGAGTTTCTCGAGTTCCTCCGTCGTGCCGACTGCATCGCAGCTCTCGGCGAGGTGGAGGCGCACGCAGAGGGGATCGGGGTCAAGGTGCGCGTGCCGGAGGCCTACAGCGAGGCCCAGGCGCGGCTCGAGGTCGCGCTCTACCTGCGGGTCTGGGAAGCCGTCCACCCGGGCTCGGGCGCCGAAGTTCTCGACTGAGGGATCGCTGCAAGGGCCCCCGCGGCCGATCTTGGTGGCATGTGTCGCGTGCTTGCGGCGGCACTCGCCGCCACCTGCCTCGTCTGCGCCGCCACGGCCGGCGCCACGATCAAGCCCGGGCGCGGCATGTCCCGCGTCGAGCTCGGCATGACCCCCGCGCAGGTGCAGGCGAAGCTCGGCCGCCCCGTCGCCAAAGGTGGGTTCAAGTGGTTCTACGCCCGGGTGACGGTCACGTTCCGGAACCGTCGTGTCGTGGAGCTGATGACGACGCGCAGCACGGAACGGTTCGCGAATGGGCTCGGCGTCGACTCGACCGAAGGTGAGGTCCGGGCGGCGTTCCCGCAGCTCAAGTGCGCCGCGATGCCGCCGTTCTACCGCCGCTGCCGGCTCGGCACGAGCGCGCCCGGCTCGCGCAACACCGACTTCATCTTCGGGACGACCCGCCGCGTCATCTACGTGATCGTCACCAAGCTGCCGTAGCGGACCAAACCACGGACGTTCCTGGGGGTGGAAACCCGGCCCGCGGGGCGCGAAGATCGAGGGTGTGCTCGGCCAGTTCTGGGACTGGGTCGCCGGCGTCTTCGGCCGCATCGGCGACGTGTCGGTCTACTGGCTGCTGCTGGCGCTGGCGCTGAAGACCGCGGAGTCCGCCCTGATCGGCGTGACGTGGAAGAACATCCTCCACGCGGCCTACCCGCACTCGAAGCTCACCTTCAAGACGTCGTGGGGCGCCTCGCAGGGCGGGACGGCGATCAACGCGATCACGCCGGCGCAGGCGGGCACCGCCGCGATGATCGGGATCTTCCGTACGAGGGTCCGGCACTCGACGGTCGCCGGGATCACCACTGCCACGTTCGTGCAGGCGGCGTTCTTCGCCGCGCTCAGCGCGCTGATGCTGGTCGGCGTCGCCGTCTTCCGGCCGCGGACGGTGTCGAAGGGGTCGCCGGCCGACGAGGGAGGGGGATTCCTCGAGCAGCACCGTGTGCTCGTCCCCGCGCTCGTCGTCGTGGCGGTCGTCGCGCTCGTCTACTTCTGGCCCCGGCTGAAGCCGAGGCTGATCGACACGTGGCACAAGGCCAAGGAGGGCGCCGCGATCTTCCGCGACTGGCGCGCCTACGTGCGGGGCGTCGCGGTCCCATCGGCCCTGTCGTATGCGTGCAGGATCGGCGTCAACATCGTCTTCATGGCCGCGTTCTCGATCCCGATCACGGCCTTCACCGTCTTCCTCGTCGCCTCGTCGCACATGCTCTCCGGCCTGTTCGCGATCACGCCCGGCGGAGTGGGGCAGACGCAGGCGCTCGACGTGGCGACGCTGCGGAACTATGCGGCCAGCGGCGACATCGCGGCATTCTCGATCACCCAGGACGCCGTGATCACGATCTGGAACGTCGTCCTCGGGATCATCGTGATGCTGTGGGCATTCGGCTACAGCGCCGGGAAGGAGCTCCTGTTCCACCGGAAGAAGAAGGAGGAGGAGCAGCCCGAGGCGCAGACGGCCGCCTAGGCCACGATCCGGATCGGCGTGCCGAGGCGGACGAGCGAGCGCATGCGCAAGATGGCGCCGTTCCCGACACGCACGCAGCCGTGCGAGACGGCCTGGCCGAGCAGCCACGGCTGGTACGTCCCGTGGATGCCGACGATGCCGCCGCCGGGCCAGTCGGAGAGCTTCGAGTACGCACTTGTCTCGAACGCGTACCGGCCGAGGACGGGTGCGGTGGGGACGAAGTTCCACTGGACGTAGAACAGCCCGAGGGGCGTCTCCATCCCGGGGGCCCCGACGGCCACCTTCGTCTTCAGCAGCAGCCGGCGCCCGCCCCAGACCTCGAGGGTCCGGGCGCTCCGGTCGATGTAGATCAGCCGCGTCGCCGGGCGGATGCTCGCCGCGTCCGCTGGAATCCAGCCGCTGCGGCCGTTCGGGCGCCCCGGCACCACGATCCGGTACCAGCTCGCCTCTCCGGTCTCCGGGTCGACACGCTGCGAGACGACGAGCACCATCTGCGGCCGGTACTCGGAGCGGAACTCCTTGAGGACCGTGACGCGCCGAGCGTTCGGGCGAGGCGCCGAGCGGACGACGACGGTCCGGTCGAGCGGGCCGGAGCCCACCACCTGGACGCCTCTCGCGAGCTCGGCAGGCCGCGCCGCCTGCGCTCCCGGCCCGAAGGCCGTGAGCGCAAGCAGCGCGACTACGAGTCCGGACCTACCCGGTGACAGGAGGCTGGAACGCACCGACCACACCGATTCGCTTCGCACCGCACACGAGCTTCTGCGGGACGGTGATCGTAACGATGCCCGCCCGGCGTG
>DASTHD010000102.1:0-6638 GCA_035605555.1 Gaiellaceae bacterium | reverse complement strand
AACCTCGTCTACTCGCAGCGGAACCGCTCGGCCTGCATCCGGATCCCCATGTACTCGGACTCGCCGAAGGCGAAGCGGATCGAGTTCCGGTGCCCGGACGCCGCGGCCAACCCGTACCTGGCCTTCTCGGCGATGCTGATGGCGGGGATCGACGGGATCGAGCGGGAGCTCGACCCGGGTGCCCCGGCCGACTTCGACCTCTTCGAGGAGACCGGAGCCGAGATCCCGCAGGTGCCGGGCTCGCTGGCGGAGGCGCTCGACGCGCTCGAGGCCGACCACGCGTTCCTCACGAAGGGCGGCGTCTTCAGCGAGGAGCTGATCCGGACCTGGATCGACTACAAGCGCGAGAACGAAGTCGACGTCGTTCGGCTCCGCCCGCACCCGGCCGAGTTCTCCCTTTACTACGACTGCTGAATGGGGGAACCCACGGTTCCCCCATTGGCCCCCTCCTTCGCCGTGACGGCCCCAGACCGGCAGTTGGGCTCCCGCCGGGCAACGCCCGGCTCCGCCCGCAACCGTCGCGGGGAAGGCGACGGCGGCGAAGTCTCGGTTCGGATCAGGCCGCTCTCCGAGAGCCATTGGCCGGCGGTGAAGGCGATCTTCGAACAGGGGATCGCGGGAGGACAGGCCACGTTCGAGACGGAGGCTCCCGCCTGGGTGGCGTGGGACTCATCGCACCTGGAGGGCCATCGGATGGTGGCCCTCCAGGACGGCGAGGTGCTCGGGTGGGCGGCCCTCGCGCCGGTGTCCGAGCGCGGGTGCTACGCCGGTGTGGCCGAGGACAGCGTGTACGTCGCCGACTCGGCCCAGGGGCGCGGCATCGGCCGAACGCTCCTCGAGCAGCTGATCGCTGGAGCCGAGGCGGACGGCTTCTGGACGATCCAGGCCGGGATCTTTCCGGAGAACGTCGCCTCGGTCGAGCTGCATATGCGCCGCGGGTTCCGCGTCGTGGGGCTCCGGGAGCGGATCGGGCAACTGCACGGCGTCTGGCGGGACGTCGTCCTGATGGAACGGAGGTCGGCGTGATCAAAGTGGAGGCTGTCGTCCTGCGCGAGCGCGTCGAGACGGTGATCGACGCGGTCGAGGAGCAGACGGGCCATGTCGGGGTCACCGTGGTCGAGGCGATCGGCCATGGGCGCCAGCGGGGGATCACCCACGAGTACCGCGGCCGGATCTTCGAGTCGAGGTTCCTCCCGAAGGCACTCCTGACGTTCGTGGTGGCGGACGAGATCGCCGGCACCGTGGTGGACGCGGTTGCCGACGCCGCCCGAAGCGGCGGGGAGTCCGGCGACGGGATCGTCTGGACGACGCCCGTCTACAACGTCACGCACAACCGCACCGGCCTGCGGCTCGAGGCGGTGGAGCGGGTATGACGACCAAGGAGCTCGCGATCGCGGCGAGCACGGTCTGGGTGGTCGTCGCCGCAATCCTGGTCATGTTCATGCAGGCCGGCTTCGCCTTCCTCGAGGCGGGGCTGACCCGGATGAAGAACGCCGGCCACATCGCGGCGAAGAACGTGCTCGTACTCGGGATCGCCTCGCTCGTCTACTACCTGGTCGGCTACGGGATTGCATTCGGCGACGGCGGAAACGGGCTCGTCGGCGGCTCCGGCTTCGCGCCGTCGTCGGAGACGCTGCTTGCGATCGGCGCCTCGCCCTTCAGCTGGTTCGGCTCGATCCCGGCCGGCGCGGGCTACCTGTTCCAGGTGGTCTTCGCCGCCGTGTCGCTCGCGATCGTCTGGGGCGCCATGGCCGAGCGGACGAAGCTCTACGTCTACTTCCTCTTCGGGGTCGTGTTCACGCTCGTCTACTCGGTCGTCTCCCACTGGATCTGGCATCCGGACGGCTGGCTCTTCGCGCTCGGAATGCAGGATTTCGCCGGCTCGACCGTCGTCCACTACCAGGGAGCTTTGGCGGCGCTCGCCGGCGCACTCCTGCTCGGGCCGCGAATCGGGAAGTTCGACGAGCACGGGCGGCCGAACGCGATCCCGGGCCACAACATGGCGTACGTCACGCTCGGCGTGCTCATCCTCTGGTTCGGCTGGTTCGGCTTCAACCCCGGGTCGACGCTCGGCGTCGTCACCGGCGATCGCGTGGGCTACTTCGCCTATGTGGCGCTGACCACGAACGTCGCGGCCGCCGCGGGCGCGATCGGCGCGGTCACCGTGTCCTGGCTGGTCCTGCACAAGCCCGACCTCTCGATGATGTTGAACGGGGTGATCGCGGCGCTGGTGGCCGTGACCGCCGCGGCAGGGTTCGTCGCGCCCTGGGCTGCGATCGTGATCGGCCTCGTGGCAGGCGCGATCGCGGTCACCGGTGTGCTGCTCGTCGAGCGGATCCGGATCGACGACCCGATCGGCGCGGTCGCCGTCCACGGGATGGCCGGCGTCTGGGGCACGCTCGCGACTGGGATCTTCGCGGTGCCGGCGCTGGCGGAGAACCTGGCGACCGGTCAGGGCGGCCTCTGGTACACGGGCAGCTTCCACCAGCTCGGCACGCAGGCCGTCGGGCTCCTCGCGGTCGGCATCTTCACCTTCAGTGCGTCGTTCGGCGCCCTGTGGGCGATGAAGCTCGCGTGGGGGATCCGCGTCGAGCCCGAGGTCGAGACCGCAGGCCTGGACGTCTCCGAGCACGGCATGTGGGGCTACCCCGAGTTCTACATCCCGGTCCCGGGCGGGTACGGCACCGAGTCACACGGCCACCTGCTCGGGAACGGCCACCTGCACCGTCCCGCCCCCGCCCTCTCAGAGGAGGCCGCATGACCCCCCAGACCTGCAACTGCGAGCGCCCGGTGCCGATCGAGCGAAGCGAGCGGAAGGGCACGTCGCGCACGGAGTGCGCGCGCTGCGGCCTGCCCGTGCCGCTCGCGATGCGTCCGCCCGGCCGGGCAGCTTAGGAGGGCTTGGCGCAATACAGCGTGTGCCGCAGGGCCGCGCTGGTCGCCCCGTGGACTGCGTCCTCAGTCGCGCCCGTATCTAACTGATACGGGCGCTCCCCGCGTCCTTGCCACGGAACGACCATCGCGTCCCTGCGACGAGCGGTATCACGCCAAACCCTCCTAGTCGGGCAGCCAGCCGTCGCGGTACGTCGACGGCTGCGACTCGGGCCAATTCGCCTGGGCGTCCTCGGCGCCATATCGCGCCGCGACCTCGTTCGCCGGGTATTCGCCGTACGGCCCGAAGGCCTGGTTCTCCCGCGAGCTCATGGCGACAAGGACGCAGGGCCCGTCCCCGGCGCCGACGAGCACGTGCTCGGTCTTGGGTGGGCAGTGGACGAAGTCCCACTGCTTCAGTGGCCGCTCTTGCCCTTCCACGATCAGCAGGGCCTCTCCCTGGATCACGAGGAACGCTTCCGCCTCGGTCTCCCAGTGGTACGTCGAGTTCGGCTCGCCGGGCTCGAGGACGGCCAGTTGGACGCCGAGCATCGGGAAGAGCGTGTCGGCCTCCCACTCCGTCTTGCCGGTGAAGCTCACGCTCTGCCGGCCGGGGCGGGCGTTCCACCTCGCGTCGCGCGCGTTCAGGACGAACCAGCCGGCGGTGGCCGGGACGCGCCCGGTCTCGGTCTCCTTCAGCTCGGCCTCGGGAACGTCCATGGTGGATGTCTAGCTGATCGCGAAGGTGACCGTGACGGAGGCGGCGATCTGCTCGCGGCCCGGCTCGATCGGCGCGGCAGCGTCGCGCTTGGCCAGCATCGGCATGTACTCGCCGCCAGACTGCGGCTGCTCGGTGATCGCGGCGACCTTCCCGAGCGAGACGCCGGCCGCTTCGGCGAGCGCCTCGGCACGGTCGCGGGCATCCGCGAAGGCGGCCTTGAGCGCCTTGGCCTCGAGCCCGGAGCGGTTGGCGCGTGTGAGCGACGGCCCGTAGACCTCGTTTGCGCCGGCCCGTGATGCCGCGTCGAGGACGGCGCCCGCCCGGTCGAGGTCGTGGAGGGTGACGCTCACCGAGTTGCGAGCGGTATAGCTACCGTCGTCGTCGTAGTCACGGCCGACGGAGACGTCCTGCGTCTTGATGTCGGCTCGCGCAACGCCGACGGCCCTCAGGGCGTCGATCACGCGTTGCATCTGCTGGGAGTTCGACGCGAGCGTAGAGCGCGCAGTCGTGCCGGTCGTGCTGACGCCGAGCGAGAACTCGGCCTCGTCCGGTACCGAGCTGACCTGCCCGGTCCCGGTGACCGTGATGCCTTCCTGCAGGGTGTCGCTCGCTCCGCCGGCCGCCTCGGGACGGCCGATGCCGACCACTGCGGCAGCCGCGAGCACGAGCAATGCCGCAACGGCGATCTTGATCGTCTTCATGCCCTCCATACGCCACAGACCGGCGGACGGTCACAATCTCGCGATGCGCTACCAGTTCGTCGACTGCCGCTGGGAGCTGGGGAACCCTGGACGCGGCCGTGAGCTCTACCTCGCCGGCCACATCCCCGGCGCGTCGTTCCTCGACGTCGACGAGGATCTCGCCGACCTCTCCCGCAAGGGCGAGGGCCGACATCCGCTGCCGAGTGCGGAACGCTTTGCGGAAACCGCCGGCCGAGCGGGGATCGGCGACGGCGTCTTCGTGGTGGCCTACGGGGAGATGGGCGGCGCCGAGCGGCTCTGGTGGCTGCTCGGACATTTCGGCCACGACGACTGTGCGGTCCTGCTCGGCGGCATCGACGTCTGGGGCGGCCCGCTTGCGACGGGGGAGGAGGAGGTCGAGCCGCAGACGTTCACGCCGCGAGAGCGAAGCGGAGACACGATCGCGGCCGGTGAGATCGCCGCTGCGGGCGACGGGCTCGTGCTCGTCGACGCGCGGCTCGCCCCGAGGTGGCGCGGCGAGGAGAACCCGATCGACAAGGTTCCGGGTCGCATTCCCGGCGCGCTCAACACGCCGTGGAACGAGGAGCTTCCGACCTTGCCGGAGGGCGAGGTCGTGGCCTATTGCGGCTCGGGTGTCACGTCCTGCGTCACGATTCACCGGCTCGCGCTCGCCGGCCGCGACGCGCGGCTGTACCCCGGCTCGTGGAGCCAGTGGGAGACGCTGGATCTTCCGGTCGAGCGCGGCTGAGCTAGTCGGGGTGCAGCTGCAGCTCGGCGACCGCGAGCACACGGTCCGGTGAAATCCCGCCGTGCTGCTCGCGGATGAGCGGGTGGTCACCGTCGTGGAGCAGGAACGAGGGGCGCTGCTCCAGCTGCTCGGTGACGACGTCGAGTGGCAGATTCAGCGTCTCCGGGTAGCCCGCGATCGAGTTCGAAAGCCAGCCGAAGTACGGCGGTTCCTCCGTCCGCGCCGGGTCGTCCCAGAGGTCGACGACCCGATCGAACGACTTCTTGCTCAGCGACGACCAGACCCCGTAGGCGAGCCGTTCGCCGCTTTCCGGGATCGGGATCTCCACCAGCCCGCGGATGAAGTAGTTCCGCTCACCGACGTCGTCGGTCCAGACGCAGAGGTCATCCGAAATCCAGTCGCCCTCGTTCCGCGCCCCGTCCCAGTACGCCGGGCGGTCGAACGCCCAGTCGAGCGGCACGCCCTCGTGCTCGGCGCCGCAGCGGCTGCAGGTCCAGCGCAACTAGGCGGCGGTAGCCTCGCCGAGATCCGGCAGGTAGGGGCGCCAGCCCTCGGGAATCTTCGGCGTCGCGAGACGGATGTAGAGCACCGGCTGCGGGACGCGAGGCTTCGTGCGCAGCACCATCTCGATCTCGTGCAGGAGCCGGTTCCCCTTCTTCAGGTTGCACGGGGCGCACGAGGTGACCACGTTCTCCCAGACCGAGTCGCCGCCGCGGCTGCGCGGAACGATGTGGTCGAGGGTGAGCCGCCCACCGGTCGTGCCGCAGTACGCGCAGCGCCAGCCGTCCCGCGCGAACAGGGCGCGCCGCGAGATCTTCCGCTGCACCGTCCGGGGAACCGAGACGTACGTCACGAGCCGGATCACGTGGGGCCACTGGTACGTATCGGTGGCCGACCGGAGGGGCTGCTCGAGCGCCTCGATCACCTCCGCCTTGCCCTTGAAGACCAGGACATGCGCACGCCGGACCGAGCACACGTTCAGCGGCTCGTAGCTGGCGTTCAGCACGAGGACCTGGGTCATGGCAGTTCAAAACTGTACCGGGGACCGTCCCGGACGCCGCACTAGGATGCCGCCGGTGAGCGTCTCGGCCTCGACGGCAGCCTGGATCGCGATCGCGGCGGGGGCCGTCGCCGTCGTGGCGCTCGCGGTCGTCCTCTACCTCTGGCTGAGGCTCCGACGGGTGCGCGGCTCGCAGATGGTCTTGCTCGGGGGCGGAAAGTCGGACCTCGTCGACTTCGCCGTCTCGCTGCAGGCGCGGATGGACGACCTCCACCGTGCGGTGGACGAGGTCGCGGCGGCGCTGGCTCGCGTCGACCGCCGGCTCGACGGCGCGGTCTCGAAGACGTCGATCGTCCGCTACGACGCCTACGAGGGCGCGGGAGGCCACCAGTCCGCCTCGCTCGCCTTCCTCGACGCCGCGCGCTCGGGCGTCGTCTTCACCGCGATTCAGGGGCGCGATTACGCCCGGATCTACGTGAAGGAGCTCGACCACGGCCGAGCACCCGTCGCTCTTTCTCCGGAGGAGCAGGAGGCTGTGGAGAGAGCCATGGCGGCAGGCTAGGGAAGCGCGGCGGGAACGGCGCGGAGCGGGCTCTG
>DASTHD010000078.1:0-13867 GCA_035605555.1 Gaiellaceae bacterium | reverse complement strand
CAGAGCCTCGATCAAGATCGAGGTCAGGATCTGGCGGCGGGACGCCCCGATCGTCCGCGCCGTCGCGAACTCACGCGTCCGCTGGGCGATCGTGATCGAGAGCGAGTTCGCGATCACGAAGGCGCCGACGAAGAGCGCGATCCCGCCGAACGCGAGCAGGAAGCCCCGCAGGAAGGTGATGAACGCGTTCGTCTCGGCCGCGTCGTCGTGCGCCTGCTGCGTCGCGGTCTTGACCTGCGCCGTCGGCGGCACGTTCGCGCGGAGCTCCCGCACGAGCTGGGGGTCTGACACTCCCGGCTTCGCGGCCACCGCGATCTCGTCCAGGCGGCCCTGTTTCCGGAACAGCCTCTGCGCTGTGGGCAGATCGAAGCCGGCGAGGGTCGCGCCGCCGATCGTCGCGACCGAGCCGAAATTGACGAAACCCGAGATCCGGAGCTTCTGGGCGGCACCCTCCGCCTGGACGCCGACGAGCTGGCCGAGCTTCATCCCTTCCTTGTCCGCGGTCGCCTTGTCGACGACGACCTGGCCCGGCGCCGGCCAGGCGCCGTCGACCAACGTGAGTGGGTTGAAGCGGGAGTCCCCGTTGGCGATGCTGAACCCGAGGTTCGGCGCGCCGCCGTAGACGATCGCCTTGCCGTTCTTTCCGATCAGCTGCGCCTCGCCGTCGACGCTGCCCTCGGCGGCGGCGACGTCCGACAAGCCGCGCACCTTGGGGAGGAGGGTCTCGTCGAGCGTGGGCGCCGTGGAGCCCTGGCCCTGCGAGACGTCGAACGCGGACTTCCCGCTGACCACCGCGTTCGAGCCCTGCCGTACGTCGGTGAAGATCGAGGTGAAGGCCTTGTCGATCGAGTCGGTCAGCATGAAGGTGCCGGCGACCATCGCCACGCCGAGCACGATCGCGAGCGCCGATAGCACGGTGCGGAGCTTGCGCCCGAGCAGCCCCTTGAGCGCGAAGCGGACCATGCCTCGATGGTAGAGACAGGCCGCTCGTCGCGGACCGGGTGTGGTGCGAGCGGCGGCGTTGATCAGAATGACCGGGTTGACCCCCGACCGCGCGAAAACCAGGATCAGCCGGGCCTTCCCAGATCGCGTCGAGGTGCGCGGCCGCGACCTCACCGGCGATTTGATGGGACGGCTCACCTTCACCGGGTTCTTCCATCTGCTCGTGACCGGCGAGGAGCCGACCGAGGAGCAGCGGTACTTCCTCGACCTGCTGCTCGTCTCGATCGCCGAGCACGGGATGATGCCGACGAACGTCGCGGCCCGGATGACCCTGGCCGCCGACCCGGACTCGCTGCAGGGAGCGGTCGCGGCAGGGATCCTCGGCGCGGGGCCGGTGATCCTCGGCACCTCCGAAGAGTGCGCGCGACTCCTCCAGGACGCGCGCGACCGCGATCCGGTGGAGGTGATCCGCGAGTTCCACGCCGCCGGCCGGCGGGTGCCCGGCTTCGGGCACCCGGTGCACAAGCCGCGGGACCCGCGCGCGGACCGGATCCTGGAGCTCGCCGACGAGCGCGGCGTCAGCGGGACGTACGTCGCCCTCGCCCGCCGGCTGCACGACGCGGTCGGCGAGGTGTGGGGAGCGCCGCTGACGATGAACGTGTCGATGCCGATCGCGGCGGTGATGCTCGACCTCGACTTCCCGCCCGCCGCCGTGAAGGCGGTGCCGATCCTCGCCCGCACGGCCGGCCTGCTCGCGCACCTCGCCGAGGAGCGGGAGCGCCCGCTCGGCTTCCTCATGGCGCGCGCGGCGGAGGAGGCGATCGAGTACGAGCGGTGACGCCGAGCGCTTCCGGGAGCAGCTCGCCTACCTGCTCGAGCGCTCGCCGTTCTACAGGGAGAAGCTCGGCAGCGAGGCCAGCCTCCAGCTCGCGGACATCGCCGACCTACCGCTCACGGACAAGTCGGAGCTGCGGCAGACCGTCACGCCGGAGAATCCGTTCGGCGCCCACTTCTGTGCCGAGCCGTCTGAGATCGTTCGGATCTATTCGACGAGCGGCACCACCGGCACACCGAGCTACATCCCACTGACCGCCGGTGACCTCGACAACTGGATCACGGGGTCGGCGCGCAGCTACGCCGCGTCCGGGGTCGCGAAGGGGGAGAAGATCGTCTCGACCTACAACGCCGGTCCGTTCGTCGCCGGCGCCGCGCTCGCCGCCTTCGACCGGATGGGGCTCACGCACATCCCCGTCGGCACCGGGAACACGGCGCGGCTGCTCCGCGCGGTCGAGCTGCTCAGGCCGGAGAACGTCGTCCTCACGCCGTCGTACGCCGCCCACCTCGCCGAGAGCCAGGACCTCCGCGACTCGAGCGTGCGGCGGGTGCTCGTCGCCGGCGAGCCCGGCGGCGGGGAGCGGGCATTCCGGGCGAAGCTCGAGGAGGGGTGGGGCGCAAAGGTGACGGAGGCGATGGGGATCGGCGACATCGGCGTCTCGCTCTGGGGCGAGTGCGAGGAGCAGGACGGAATGCATCTCGGCGCCCACGGCTTCGTGCATCCGGAGCTGGTCGACGCCGAGAGCGGCGCTGCGATCCCGCTGGAGGGCGGCGCGAGCGGCGAGCTCGTGCTGACCCACCTCCAGCACCGCGCGGCGCCGCTGCTCCGGTTCCGCACCCGCGACCACGTTACGGTGAAGACGAGCCCATGCCCGTGCGGCCGGACCGGGCCGCGCATCCGCTGCATCGGCCGGACGGACGACATGCTGATCGTCCGCGGAGTCAACGTCTTCCCGTCGGCGATCCGCGAGGTCGTGGGCGGCTTCGCCCCAGACGTCAGCGGCCACGTGCGGGTCCGGCCAGAGGCGCCGGGCGTCAAGCAGGAGCCGCCGCTGCCAGTCAGAGTCGAGCTCGGCCGCGACGCGCGAGCCGACGACGGGCTCGCGGAGGCAATTCGGGCGCGGGTACGCGAGGTGCTCGTCGTCCAGACGAGCATCGAGCTCGTTCCCTGGGGGAGCCTCGATCGCAGCGAGTACAAGTCGACGCTCGTGGAGCGCTGATGCTCCTCACCACGGTCGTCGGCAGCTACCCGCAGCCGGAGTGGCTGATCGACCGCGGCCGGCTCGGCGACCGGCTGCCGCCGCGGGTGCGGGCGAAGGAGCTCTGGCGCGTGCCCGAGCCGTACCTCGAGGAGGCCCAGGACGACGCCACGCGGATCGCGGTCCAGGACCAGGAGCGAGCCGGCGTCGACGTCATCACCGACGGCGAGATGCGGCGCGAGAGTTACTCCAACCGCTTTGCGACTGCGCTCGACGGCGTGCAGCTCGACCCGCCGGGAATCGCGCTCGACCGGACTGGGCACGAGAACCCGGTTCCGCTCGTTGTGGGCCCGATCCGTCGAACGCGCCCCGTAGAGGTCCGTGACGTCGAGTTCCTGCGCTCGATCACGGACCGGCGGATCAAGATCACGGTCCCCGGGCCCTTCACGATGACGCAGCAGGCGCAGAACGACCATTACCCGGACGACAGGAGCCTCGCGCTCGCCTACGCCGAGGCCGTGAACGAGGAGCTCCGCGACCTGAAAGCCGCGGGCGCCGACGTCGTCCAGATCGACGAGCCCTACCTGCAGGCGCGGCCCGAGCCCGCCAGGGAGTACGCACTTGACGCGATCGACCGGGCGCTCGACGGCATCGGCGGAGAGACCGTCCTGCACACCTGCTTCGGGTACGCCCACATCGTCCACGACCGGCCGAGCGGCTACCCGTTCCTGGCCGAGCTGAACGACTGCGCCGCGACGCACATCTCGCTCGAGGCGGCCCAGCCGGACCTCGACCCCGACGTTCTGCGCGCCCTTCCAGACAAGACCATCCTCCTCGGCGTGCTCGACCTCGGCTCGAGCCAGGCGGAGACCGCCGAGGTCGTCGCCGACCGCATCCGCCGCGCGCTCGACGTCGTCTCGCCGGAACGACTCGTCGTCGCGCCGGACTGCGGCATGAAATACCTCTCGCGCGAGCTCGCCTTCGAGAAGCTGCGGGCGATGGTTGCTGGGGCTCGTCGCGTCAGCGAAGATCTGGGCTCCTGAGCCCGACCGAGGGAGGTCTTGTCGTGTCTCTGAAGCTGAACATGCTTCCGCCGAGCGTCAACAACATGTCGGTGCGCGTCTTCGTCCGCGCCGCCGGCCTGCCGTACGAGGAGGAGAACGTCTGGGGGCAGACGCAGGGCGACGAGTACCTCGCGAAGTACCCGGCCGGTCTCACCCCGACGATCGAGTCGGACGAGCTCCCGCAAGGCGTGCTCGGAGAGAGCTGCGCGGTGATGATGTACCTCGCGAGCCGCGAGGGCCTGGACGACCTCTACCCGACGGATCTCAAGCGCCGCGCGATGGTCGACGGCGCGAACTTCTACACGATGAGCATCCTCTACCCGCTCGTCGCGCGGGCGACGTACCCGCGGCTCAGCTTCGCCGGCTACCCCGGAGAGGTCGCGGCGACCGAGGCCTCCGACGAGGACAAAGAGGCTGCGCGCAAGGCGGCGGAGGACGCGATCCCTCGGATCCTGGACACCTACCGGCAGTTCTACGGGGCCGACGGTGGCTTCATCGGCGGTGGCGAGAGCCCCTCGATCGCCGACATCCGGCTCGTGGCGACGCTGGAGTTCCTCGCCGTCATCGACGCGGACCTGCCGGCCTGGACGAAGGACTACATGCAGCGGGTCGAGTCGGCGCTGGGCGACGCGTACAGCGAGCCGGCCGCCGACGTCCGCGGCTACATCGCCCAGACGACCGGGGCGGCGGTCGCGAGCTAACAGCCTTCCCCCGGCGCTCGTCCAGCACTGGGCCGACGAGCCGGCCTGGCTCGCGGCTCTGCCTGCCCTCGTCGAGGAGTGCGCCGAGCAGTGGGGGTTGGAGCTCGAGGAGCCACTCGGTAATTCACGGTCGTTGGTCGTCCCGGCCGGCGACCGCGTCCTGAAACTGAACGCGCCGTCGCATCACGAGGCCGAGCACGAGGCCGATGCGCTGCAGTTCTGGGACGGCCACGGCGCCGTTCGGCTGGCGGCGCGGGACGACGAACGTCGTGCCTTGCTCGTCGAGCGCTGCAGGCCCGGCACGCAGCTGTGGGACGCATCGACGGACGAGCTTGCCGTCGTGGCCGAGCTCCTGCCCGGTCTCTGGGGCGAGCCGCCCGAGCCGCATCCCTTCCTCTCGCTCGCCGACCTCGCGGCGGGTTGGGCGGAGGAGCTGCGTCGTCAGGCCGAGGGGATCGACCGTTCGCTTGTCTGCTTGGCGCTCGACACCTTCGAAACCGCCGAGCGCGGCGCGACCTCCCTTGCGAACCAGGATCTGCACGGGGGCAACGTCCTCAAGGCCGAGCGCGAGCCGTGGCTCGTCATCGATCCCAAGCCGATGGTCGGCGAGCCTGAGTTGAACGGCGTCGGGCTCTTGCGGAACGCTGCCTGGAACGGGGGAACCGGCGCCGTTCGCGACTGGCTCGATCTCCTCGCCGGGCTGGGTCTCGACCGCGGCCGGCTCCGCGCATGGGGTGTCGCGCATGCCGTCGCCTGGGCCTCCGGCGACGACCGCGAGCCGATGCTCGCCGTCGCCGCGGCGATCAGCGACGCCTAGCTCCTAGTCCTAGTCCTCGACGGCGTCTTCGGCGGCCTCGGCGTTCTCGACGATGTCGCCCTCCTTGAAGAGGATCTTCTGCAGGGCGAGGCGCCACTTCTCCTTTCGCCGGGCGAGGAACTCCAGGTCCATCGCGAAGTGGAGGAACTCCTCGCGCTGGGCGTGCTCCATGATCGCCTTCGCGGCCGAATCCTGCTCCAGCGAGAGGCGCTGCTCGTACCAGCCGATCGCCTCGGCTTCCTCCTGCAGCGACGCGATCAGGCGGGCGAAGGTTCGTCCTTCCTCGCCAAGCTCTTCCGGGGGCTCGTGGTATTGATCGGTGGGCATGGTCGAACCTTACGACGCCGCGTGGCCGCAGCGGTTCGAGGCCGAGCGGCAGATACTCGAAGGTGCCCTCGCGCCATGGCTCGACGGCGAGATCGAGCACATCGGCTCGACCGCCGTGCCGGGACTCGCGGCCAAGCCGGTGATCGACATGATCGCGCCGGTGCGCGCGCTGGAGGAATCGCGCGCCGCGTTCGAGCCGCTGGAGGCACTGGGCTACGGCTACCGCGAGCACCGTCCGGAGGCCCACGCGTTCGCAAAGCCGGCCGGCGCGCCCTGGTGGCAGGCGACGCACGGCCTGCACCTGACGGAGCGCGGCAGCGACCTCTGGCGCGAGCGCCTTGCCTTCCGTGACGCGCTGCGAGCGGATCCGGTGCTCGCAGCCGAATACCAGCGGTGGAAGGAGCGGCATGCGAACGCCGCCGGTGCGGAGGGGCCGTACGCCGAGCGCAAGTTCGAATTCGTCTCCCAGGTTCTGGCGGCGGCCGGAATCGAGTTGAAGCCGGATTCCGAGCGGTTAGTGCGCCCCACCTGACGCCGATGCCTCGTCCGCGATGCATGCGAGGCCTCGGCGGGCCGGCGCGTCGTCCCCCGTGCAGCGCGCCGGACGCCGAGACGAAAATCGGGGCCGGCCCGGGGAGGACGGCCCCGTGTGCGGCCTTTGCAGCCAGGCCGCTGTTGCTGAATTCCGAGGTCTCTTGGGAATTCGCCTCTGTGATAGCGCAGTGATTACGTCCAGTCAACGACGTCACGAGCGAGTAAACGTCACTGTAATACGACCAGAAAATGGACAGAATCCTGTCAGAGCGGAATTGTCGATGAGAAAATCTGTCTACGACGTGGACACGTTCACCGATCCCGCCTGACTCTGGCACGATGAGGGACGTGCGGAGTCGGTGGTTCTGGACCCTTCTGTTGCCGGCGCTCGTCGTCGCCGAGCACCTCGGCCACGGGCTCACCCACTGGGTGCGGGAGCCGGAC
This sequence comes from Gaiellaceae bacterium, assembly GCA_035605555.1. Lineage (GTDB taxonomy): Bacteria > Actinomycetota > Thermoleophilia > Gaiellales > Gaiellaceae > JACDAN01. The sequence goes on along the minus strand of DASTHD010000078.1, from coordinate 7,005 downwards.
GACCGAACTCGAGAGCAGCTGCTCGCGCAGAGCGGGCACGGCTATGCCGGCTACCTCGAGACGATCGTCGCCCTGTGCGTCGTGCTCGTCGGCGCGGGGCTCGCCGCCCGCGCCGTCGCCGGTTTCCGGCAGCGACCCCTTCGCGGGCTCCCGTCGTTGTGGTGGGCCGGACTGCCGGTCGCCGCCTTCGCACTCCAGGAGCCGCTCGGCGTGCTGGTGCACGACGGGCCCGGGGGCCTCGCCCTCCTCGCGGATCCAGTGCTCGCACTTGGCGCGGTGCTCGAGCTCGCAGGCGGTCTCCTCTGCGTGCTCGTCGTCCGGAAGCTCTCCGTCGCCGCACACCGCGCCGGCCGTGCGCTGGCCGCGCTAAGGCGGCGCCCCCTCCGTGGCGCCACCACAGCGGCGCAGCCCGTACCCGCGGATGTCGTTCCGATTCGCCTTCGCGCCCCCGCCTACGGCGGCGGCAAGCGCGCACCACCTGCCTTCGGTTGACGTCGGGCGAGGCCCTGCCTGCGGGTCTCGCAACCAGCAACCGAAAGAGGAAGGTTCATGGTTCAGACAACGAATCTCGTCGGGCTCGCAGAGGTCGCCGAGCTGGTCCACGTCAGCAAGAGGACGGCAAGCCGGTACGTGCTCCGCACCGACTTCCCAGCGCCCGTTGCCCGGCTTCGCTCGGGCCCGATCTGGCTCGAGGACGACGTGAGGACGTGGGCGGCGCCGGTCCCGCCGGTCAAGCGGGGACGCCCGCGGAAGGCGGCTTAGCGGCGCGCGCCGAGCTCGGGCGGGCCCAGGCGAGGTGAACGCAGGTCGGCACGCTCGCCCGGAGGAGGGCGGGCGGGTGCGCCGCCCGGTAGGCGGCCGGCGACAGGCCGTACGTTCGTCCGAAGCTCGTGGTGAAGGAGCCGACGCTGCGCAGCCCCACGTCGAAGCAAATCTCCGAGATCGAGCGGTCCGTGTTTCGCAGGAGCGCGGCGGCGCGCTCGAGGCGGCGGGTCAGTAGGTACTGGTGGGGCGTCTCGCCGAACGCCTTCCGGAACTCGCGGCTGAAGTGCGCAGGCGAAAGGCGAGCCGCCCGGGCCAGCGTGGGCACGTCGAGCGGCTCGCGATAGCGCGCGTCGATCAGGTCCTTCGCGCGGAGGAGGTGGCGGGCGGGCGGCACGAACGTGAGCACCCGCCCAACCTAACTACGAACGCTGCGCCACCCGCATCTGGTTGCCGGACGGGTCGCGGAAGCCCGCGTCGATCCCGTACGGCTGCTGCGTCGGCTCCTGCGAGAACTCGACGCCGCGGGACCTCAGATCCTCGTACGTCTCCTGGACGTCGTCCGTCGCGAAGAAGAGGCCGCTACCGGCTCCCTTCGCGACGACCTCCCGAATCTGGCTCGCGGTCTCCTCGTCGAACACCGGCGGGCCCGGAATGGCGAGCAGCACGATCGAGACGTCCTCCTGGCCGGGCACTCCGACGCTGAGCCAGCGGAAGTTGCCCATCTCGGGCACCGTGACGTCCTCGCGGATCTCCATCCCGAGGCGATCCGTGTAGAAGGCGAGCGCCTCGTCTTGGTCGTGCACCCAGACGCCGACGGTGGTCAGTTGCTTCAGCATGTCGTCCTCCAAGGTCGCGGAACAGGTTGCGACCACGCTAGTTCCGGCCGGCGCAGCTGTCTTCTCGAAAACTGCTCAGGTCTGGACGAGCCGGGAGCCCGCGCTCCAGACTCGGCGCAGCACGGGATCCGTGAGCCGCGCCCCGAGTGCCGTCACGCGGACGAGGAGTGGCCGGCCGAGCGTGCAGACGGCCACGGCCGCCAGCGTGCCCGTCAGCGCGCCGGCGAGGACGTCGGTCGGGTAGTGCATCCCGAGCATGACGCGTGAGACCCCGATCGCCGCCGCGGCGACGAGGAAGGCCGCGCCGATGCGGCGGTGGAAGAAGAAGACGGCGACCGCGACTGCGAACGCCGCCGTCGCGTGGTCGCTGGGGAAGGACGCGTCGTGCGAGTGCGCGGTGAAGACGACGAGCGACCTCGGATGGTCGACGTACGGCCGGTCGCGGAACCAGAGCTGCCCGATCAGCTGGTTCGCGAGGAGCCCGAGCGCCGCCGAGCCGAGTGCGGCCGTGCACGCCAGGCGCAGCTGCTGGACTCCGGCCGGGCGGGAGAGGAACCACAGCGCAATCGTCGCCAACGCGTAGACGACGACCGCGGCGGACGCGAACACGACGACGGAGTCCTCGACGAAGTCCTGCGTCCGCATCAGCTCGTTCAGGTCGTGGATGACCGCCCAGTCCACTCCCTCAAGGGTAGTTGGGCCCCGCCCGACCCCGCCGCGGAGTGAATCCGTACGATGTCGCGGGTGAGCGCCACGCCCGCCTCCGCTGCCATCGAGCAGCAGCTCGAGCAGTTCCGCTCCGAGCTGACCGGCTACGCCTACCGCATGCTCGGCTCGCCCTTCGAGGCCGAGGATGCCGTCCAGGAGACCTTTATCCGCGCCTGGCGCAGCTACGACCGTTTCGAAGGCCGGTCGTCGCTCCGGTCCTGGCTGTACCGGATTGCGACGAACGTCTGCCTCGACCTCCTGGCCAGCCGCGAGAAGCGGGCACGGCCGGTGGACCTCGGGCCGGCGAGCGAGCCGATCGAGGCGAACCTGAACACCCGGCCGGAGGTGACCTGGATCCAGCCGGCGCCCGACGGCCTCGTGGTTCCCGACGGCGACCCGGCCGAGGTGACCGAAGCGCGGGAGACCGTCCGGCTCGCGTTCGTGGCCGCGCTCCAGCATCTGCCGCCGCGCCAGCGGGCGGTGTTGATTCTCTGCGAGGTGCTGCGCTGGCAGGCGTCCGAGGTCGCCGAGCTGCTCGAGACGAGCGTTGCGTCGGTGAACAGCGCGCTCCAGCGTGCCAGGGCGTCGCTCGAAACGGTGAACCTGGAGGCCGCGAGCACGGCGCCGTCCGTCGAGAAGGCGGACGAGGACCTGCTCGCCCGCTACGTCGAAGCCTTCGAGGCCTACGACATGGACGCCCTGACGTCGCTGATCCGGGAGGACGCACGGCAGTCGATGCCGCCGTTCGACCTCTGGCTCAGCGGCCGCGCCGACATCTTCACGTGGTGGTATGGGCCCGGCATCGGCTGCAAAGGCTCGCGCATGCTGCCGGTGGCTTCAGCGAACGGCGCGCCTGCGTTCGGCCAGTACAAGCCGAGCGAGACTGGCTCCGGCTTCGACCCGTGGGCGCTTCAGGTGCTCGAGGTCGAGAAGGGAAAGATCGTCGAGCTCACGTTCTTCCTCGACACCGAGACGCTGTTCCCGCTGTTCGGGCTGCCGCCGCGGCTCGAGGCCTAGTTCAGCCGAAGACGTCTTCGAGCCCCATGAAGGCAACGAGCTCGAGGAGCTCGGGCGAGGCCCCGCGCAGCTGAATGCGCCGCTGGTTGCGTCGCGCGGCCACCTGAAGGCGGCAAAGCGCGTCCACGGTGACCGCGTTCGGCTCGACGCTTTCAACCTGACAGACGACGATCGCTGCAGAGCTTCCGCGCACGAGCGCGCAGACGCGGTCACACAACCCGGGGAGGTCGTCCCTGGTGATCGGACCCCAGATCGTCAAGGTCGGCGATTTCGGCGCAGTTGCGCCCATCAGGAGATAGACCGCTCGGTCTGACGGAATTCATCGGTAGCGTGGCGATGAGTTCTACGGGGTGGGTCGGTCTACCTCTGCGACGTGACCGAACTGCCGAAAGGACACGCACAATGAGCATGTTGGACAGCCGAACCCGTTGGCTTGCACTCCTCGTCCTCTGCCTGGGGGACCTGATGATCGTCCTCGACGTGACGATCGTGGGTGTGGCGTTGCCCTCGATCCGGACCGACCTCGGCTTCACCGAGAGCTCGCTCGCTTGGGTCGTGAACGCGTACCTGATCGCCTTCGGCGGCTTCCTGCTGCTCGGCGGCCGGCTCGGAGACCTCTTCGGGCACCGGCGGCTGTTCCTGATCGGGATCGCCCTGTTCACGGCGGCCTCGCTCGTCTGCGGCCTCTCGACCACGCAGTGGATGCTCGTCACCTCGCGCGCGATCCAGGGGCTCGGGGCGGCAGTCGTCTCCGCGGTCGCGCTGTCGCTCGTGATGATGCTCTTCACCGATACGGCGGAGCGGGCGAAGGCGATGGGCATCTTCGGGTTCGTCGCCTCCGGCGGCGGCTCCGTCGGCGTGCTGCTCGGGGGCGTGCTGACGGACGTGCTGAGCTGGCACTGGATCTTCCTCGTCAACGTCCCGATCGGCATCGCCGTACTCGCGCTGTCGACGCGCCTGGTGCCTGCTGCCGGAGGCCTCGCCGGGACGAAACTCGACATCGCAGGTGCGGTCACCGTCACCGGCTCGCTGATGATCGCGGTCTACGCGATCGTGAACGGCAACGCCGAGGGCTGGACCTCCGCGCAGACGCTGGGCCGGCTCGCGGCCGCCGTGATCCTGTTCGCGATCTTCCTCGTGATCGAGCTGCGCGTCTCCGCGCCGCTGATGCCGCTCGGGCTGTTCCGGCTGCGCAACCTCTCGGTCTCGAGCATCGTCGGGATCCTGTGGGCCGGCGCGATGTTCGCCTGGTTCTTTCTCTCGGCCCTCTACCTCCAGCTCGTTCTCGGTTACAGCCCGCTCGAGGTCGGCCTGGCCTTCCTCCCCGGCAACCTCGTCATGATGGCGCTCTCGATCGGCGTCTCGGCGAAGCTCGTGATGCGCTACGGCGTCCGGATCCCGCTCGGCGTCGGCCTTGGGATCGCGGCGCTCGGGCTCCTGTGGTTCGCGCGCGCGCCGGTCGACGGCACCTTCCTCGTCGACGTGCTCCCGGGGATGATCCTGCTCGGGTTCGGCGCCGGCATCGCCTTCAACCCGGTGCTGATGGCGGCGATGAGCGACGTGCAGCCCGCCGAGGCGGGCCTGGCGTCCGGGATCGTCAACACCGCCTTCATGATGGGCGGCGCGCTCGGCCTGGCCGTCCTCGCCAGTGTTGCGGCCAACCGCACCGAGTCGCTCGCGGCCTCGGGCGAGTCACAGCTCGAAGCGCTCACCGGGGGCTACCACGCCTCGTTCCTGATCGGCGCGCTGTTCGCCGCCGGCGGAGCCGTGATCGGTGCAGCGTTCCTGCGGACACGAACGATGCCCGCGGGCCACGGCGCCGAGGAGCCCCACGGCGTGCCCGCCACCGCCGAGGCCGACTGAGTTTCACCCGCACCGGATGACGCCGCCCGGTCGGAGCTGTGCTCCAATCGGGCGGCGTGATCATGCGAATCCTCCTCGGGGCGGTCATCGTCCTGTTCCTCATCCTCTGGGTGCGGGCGGTGGTCGACCTGCTCCGGCGGCACGACCTCGGCCTCGGGTCGAAGGTGCTCTGGGGGGTGGGCATGCTGGTGTTCCCGTTCATCGGGCTGCTCGTCTACTCGATGCTCCGCCCTGCGGACTCCGTGATCGCGCAGCGCTCCCACCGTTAGCGGGGCGCGCAACGACGGCTCAGCGCTGATTCACCGGCGCCGCGCGAGGCGTCTGCTCGTTCGGGGCGGTCCTGCCCGGCGGCTCGGAGACGAGCGCCGCCGTGACGGCGAGGATCCCGACGACGAGCGCGAGCTCCCCGGCGGCCGTCCGGAGGAACCGGCGGCGCTCGTCGGGCCTGGCGGCCGCAGACCGGAGCCGCGGCACCGAGTAACGGTTGTTGTACGCGCCGAGCGCGAGCAGCGGGACGACGAGCGCGAGCTTCACGAGCAGCAGCCGGCCGTAGGTGGTCTCCCATAGCTCGCTCCAGGAATCGAGCTCCTCGTACGCGTTGATCACTCCGGCCGTGATCAGGACGGCGACCGAGGCGACGGCGAGACGGGAGAACCTGGGTACGGCGATCGCCGCCAGCTGCCAGCGCTGCGACCCGACCACCAGGAGCGCGACGAAGACGAGGGCGAGCCCGCCCGTCCACACCGCCGCCGCGGCCAGGTGCGCGAGATCGGCGACTGCGGCGAGCCTCGAGCCGCTTCCGGCGTGGCCCGAGAGGGAGGGCGCCATCACGAGGGCGGCGCCGGCGGCGACCAGCGCCGGGATCAGACTCGGACGCGTCCGCGCCGCGAGGGCGAGCAGGACTGCAAGCGCAGCGGCGGCGGCCTGGAACGACCAGGCGCGGCCGAACCGGGTGTCGAGCACCGCCGAGATGCTGCTCCAGCGGAGCGCATCGCCAAGCCCGTAGCCGCCGGCTTTCGCGCCCTGGAGCACGATTCCGGCGAGAGCGACGAAGACGAGGGCGCCGGCCCAGGCGGCGAGCAGCGTGAGGAGCCTCGAGCGAAGAAGCGGCGGCGCGGCGGCGAGCGGCCACGCGAGGGCGACGGCGCCGCCGGCGACGAGCAGGAGCAGGGCGAAGTCGAGGAAGCGGACGAAGCCGAAGAGGGGGTCGACGTAGTCCGGCGGGCCCAGCCCGCCGGCTGCGGCCGGCCCGGTTGCGCTCGGCGCGCCGACGCTGAAGGTGAACGACCCGCCGATGGGGTGCGAGTCCTCCGAGACGACGTGCCAGTCAACGCGGTACGTCCCTCTCGACAGCGAGCGAGAGATCGGCGCCTTCAGCGTTCGCGGGTCGACGCGCGCCAACTGCCGGTCGTCCACCCGCCGACCGAAAGGGTCGCGGACCTCGACCGTCGCAAACGACGACTCGAGCGGCTCGTCGAAGCGGAGCACGACGCCTCGCGGCGCCTCGCGCAGAACTGCGCCGTCCGGCGGCGTCGTCGCGATCAGCTCGGCGTGCGCCTGCACCGTGGCGGCGGCCACAAGGGCCACCAGGGCCGCCGCGGCGAGGGAAAGCGCGATTCTGGTCTTCATCGCATCCTGTTCTTCGTGGAGGATGGCTGAACGGACTCCCCGCAGCGCCGCATCACGCGCTACCGTGTCCAACCGTGCCAGAGAAAGAACAGAAGATCGAAGTCGACGGCGAGGTGCTGGAGCACTTCAAGAACGGCATGTACCGGATCGCGCTCGAGAACGGCCACGAGGCGCTCGGGTACACGGC